>DASQJS010000361.1:0-33250 GCA_035630995.1 Steroidobacteraceae bacterium
GCCCTGCACCTGACCCGAGATCAGCTGCGCGACGATCGGCGGCCCCGGATCGAGAATCGAGTGATGCGACAGCACCTCGACTTTGCCGGTGCCGAGATTGACCGCGACTTCGACGAGCGTCGCCATCGGCGCGTAGTAGCGGGTGCCGGCATTGTTGAGTTGCGTCGGCGGGTAGAACACCGCGGCACGATCGATGAAGTGGTAGCCCCCGTTCCTCATCTTCGCCTTGCGTGCCGGGGAAGCGCCTTCTCCATACTTGAGAGCGAGCGCGTCGATGGGCAACCGCAACCGTCCAGCCTCGGGAATATCGAACTCGGCTTCCGCCCAATCCCAGCGATTGAACGTATGCACGCTGACGCCGGTGACGAGTCCCAGCTCGTGGGCCTTGGCGGCAACGCGTGCGAACGAGAGAGGTTCAAGCGATCCTGCAACCAGTTTGCCGTCGACGGCACGCAAGTCCTGCGGCCCGAGAGGCGCTGCCGACGCCGCGCTCATCCCCCACAGTCGCAACGCCGCCGGCCAGAGGCCGAAACGCACCAGCGCAAGGGCAGACTCACGTGTGGCATGGCCCAGGAAAAACGCGCTGTTCGATGCGCTCATCGGCGAGGTGAATGACGGAGTCCAGCGAGGGTTCCGACCGAGCTTGTCTTCCATCGCCTGCGACATGGTGAACTGCTGCTCGCTCGCGGTGAGCGGCATTTCGGGCCACTCGACCACGCCATAGAAAGTTCGATCAGGAACACGGCCCAGGATGCGCCCGGCGATGATCGGTTGTGATGTGGTGGTGCCAGTACCAATTTCATGCGCCACGTGACGCAGCGTGACGCGCCCGTCGCGGTCTACCTCAAGCGTCGCGATGGCCGCTTCGCCCCCGGTGCCGTAGTCTTTTTGCACGTGTGCAAAGCCGACGCCGTAACGTTTGCCAGGATTGGCCGTTTCGTACTTCTTCTTGCGTGTCGCGCGCTCAGTCCACAGCGGATGCGCTTTCGCTCGCTCGAGGATCTCGTCATTGCGCAAGGAGCCGATGGGCACGGCACCCTGGGTGTTCTTCATGCCGGTGCGAAAGACATTCTTCAGGCGCAGATCGAT
This sequence comes from Steroidobacteraceae bacterium, assembly GCA_035630995.1. GTDB lineage: Bacteria > Pseudomonadota > Gammaproteobacteria > Steroidobacterales > Steroidobacteraceae > CADEED01. The sequence goes on from DASQJS010000361.1 coordinate 1,090, forward strand.
GGCGTCGATGCCGAGTGCCTGCGCAGTCTCGTCGACCAGCATCTCGGTGGCCGACATGGTCTGCAGCGTGCCGAAGCCACGCATCGAGCCGCCTTCGACGGCGCGTGACGCAAGCGTTGCCACCGAGAAATCGCTTCGCGGCAGATAGTAGATGGATTGCGCCGCGGTCGCGCCGACCATTCCGACAACCGCTGAATAGTTCGCGCGTCCGCCGCCGTCGCACTTGAACTCCCCTCTCATGGCGCGAAACCTGAGCGTCTTTCGATCGACCAGCAATTCGTATTTCATCCAGAACGCATGGCGCTTCAGCCCCATCTGGAATTGTTCGAAACGATCGTTGGCGAGGCGAACCGGCCGGCCCTCGCCGTAGAGCCCGGCCAGGGCGGCGAACAAGGGAAACACGTGATGGTCCTTGGTGCCGTAGCCGACCGTATGACCACACTTCAGATTGACCTTCTTTGCGGCGAACTTCGACTTCGACAGCATCTCCGCAGCGCGTTCCGCAACCTCGAACGGCGACTGCGTCGCGATCATCATGCTCATGACCTGCGCCGCCGGGTCGTACCAGACGTTTCCGTTATCAGTCTCCATCGCCGAAGCGTCGATCGACTGGGAGGTGTACGAGCGGCGGATAACCAGCGTGTCGTCGCCGGCGTCGGCGAAATCCGTGTCGATTCGAGCCGCCGCGGCCATGCCCCGGGCCATCGGATCGCCCGTGCGCGACGGTCGCGGCCACTGCGGTTGATCATCTCTGAACCCGGCAAAAATGATCGAGTCCCTGATCGGCGAGTTTTCGTCGGGTGACTCCGGCGTGGCTCCCTCGATACGTACGTAGCGCGCGGCGCCGTAGTTAGGGGGTGGGTTCGGCCCCGTTTGCGCGCCATAACGGACGACGCCCTCGTCGAACTGGATGCGGCGCTTGGCCGCGTCGAATCGATCGAAGTCCTTGTAGATCAGCAGCGCGACCGGTTCGCCGAGCAGGTGCGGAGTCTTTCCCCTGGGGACGAGAAACCACTCGCCGTAGAAATCGGCGTGCGGCATCCTGATACCGTCGCGTTCGAGGTCTTCGGCGAGCACCAGCCGGTCCGGCAGAAGATCGTCGCCGAGCGTGGAAAGGTCGACGCCCTCGAAAGTCCGGTCGGCGCGCGCAACACGAATCAGGAACGCGTGGCTCTGCTCCTTCGGCCAGCCGGGAATGTCCCGGGCGCGGAAATCACGGGTAAAAGTCTTGTCGCCGGTGACTTTCTGGATGGCATCGACGCGGAAGCGGGGCGCGTCTTTCCCGTCCAGCCAATCCGCGGGCGGTGGTTCGCCATTGTTTACCAGCGTGCCCGAGGCCGGAGAAGCGAACATGCTGATTTGAATCGTTATGCCCGCGACAACTCCGGACTTGAAGAAATCACGACGTGAGATCGGATGGCTCATATCCATCTGCGGTCGGCACTGAAATCGACCGTCAGCCAGAACGTCGGCGACGCCGCATTGAGGCGATCTGAAACATCGCGCCGGACTTCATCTGCCATTGCGATATCGATTCGGGATTCCGACGGCACGAGAATGTGGATCTCGACGAATCTCCCGCGCCCTACCTTGGCGACGTAACTCGAGTAGTCGAGAAACGCGCGTTCCTTCACGACGCGGTCCATCACCGCGCGAACCCGGGCATCGAGCTCATCCGGTGCGACCTGGAGTACATCGCTGATGGACCGCCACAAACCCATCAGCGGCACGGGCAACATGATGAGAGCCATGCTCAGCAACGCAATGGCATCCAGGTACGGGATCCATCCTTGCCATCGCGTGCCCGCGAGCGCCTGGGCGAAGATGAAGCCAATCAGCAGTGCGAGACTGAGTACGGTACTCACGGCCCAACTCCGCGCATCCAGCTCGAGCATAGGCGACTGAAGCACCCTCGCCCGCCGGCGCAGGACCATTGTCATCGCAAGACCGATGGCGCAGAGAATGCCCGCCCACCACGCTGCCAGGCCGTATTCCACTTCGTGACCGCCGCTGAACAGCGAATTCACTGCATCGACGGCGGCGTAAATGCAGGCCACCGCCAGAATGCTGTCACGCAGCACGCCCACGAGGGGTTCGAGATGCCAGTAGCCAAACTGGAATCGTTGACTCGTCCCCCGGGCGATCAGTTTCACCACGAGAAGCGACACGATGGTTGGCAAGACGTCGACGAAGCTGAACATGCCATCGAAGATGATCGCCTGCGATCCAGTGGCGAGGCCGCTGGCCACGCCGAGCACGCCCAGCAGAACCGTCAACGCGATCGAAAACTTGAGCGTGCCTTGTTCGGTAATCGCTGACATTCGACGAGCATCCTCTCACCTGAGCCCATGCTTCCGTAGGACCAACGTCCGATTGAGCCCGACGGCAGGCGTTCTCATAGTTAGCGCGGAGGTGCCTGTGAACCAAATGGGTCGATTCCGTCTCGGGACGCTCTCGTCAGCCGGCCTGTGGCTATGCGCCATCCTCGCTTCGATGCCCGCAAGCGCCCTGCCGCTGCTCGACGAGTTGCCCGAGCTCAGTACCTTGAGCAGCCGCCTCGAACTCACTCCGGAACAGGAAAACAAGCTCGTTCCCCTGTTTCAAAACCGCGCATCCGAATTGAGGCAATCGCAGGCCCTCCTCGAAAAAGCCACCACTCCGCAACAGCAAAAAGAAGTGCTGCGTGACGTAGAACAGGCCGGGAAAGAATTCAATACTCAGGTCGAGCGGGTGCTCACGCCCTCGCAGCAGGATGAATGGCGCGAATTCATTTCGGACCTTCGCGAAAAGGCGAAGGAACGCATCAAAGACAAGCGCGAATCGCGCTAGTTAGAGACCGGGATCGCGCGGATTTGCGAGCTCGAGCAGCGCAGCGCGCAGCAGGTTGAGTCGCGGCGGCTTGCTGAGCACGCGATCGATGTTTTCCGGCAGGGTAGCTTCATCCAGCAGTCGCTGGCCCCAGCCGGTCAGCAGGATGATGGGGGTCGTTGGCGAAGAATGCTTGATCGCCGCCGAAACCTTGCGGCCGTCGACCCGCGGCATGCCGAGATCGGTGAGTACCACCTCGAACTGCTCTTCAGTGCCACGCGCTGCCGCAAAGGCCGCGATGCCCTCCTCGCCGCCGAGTGCGGTTGTCACCGCGTGGCCGTCGGCTTCCAGCACCTCGAGCAGAGAGCGGATCAATATCGGATCGTCATCGATCACCAGGATGCGCAGTTTTCTCAGGCTCACATGCGAGGCAAGTTGCGAGCGGGCCGCCGATGCGTCCTCTGTGAATGCGGGGAAGATCATGCGCATCGTCGTGCCCTTGCCCGACGCACTGTCGACTTCCAGCACGGCGCTGTGGCGCTGGAGCATGCCGTACACCGACGCCAGTCCAAGTCCGGTACCGCGTTCGCCCTTGGTGGTAAAGAAGGGCTCGATGCAGCGACGCTGGGTGTCCTCATCCATGCCGACGCCGCTGTCGCCGACTTCGACACGCACCGTCACCCGACCATCGCCATCGACGAACGGGCGCGTTCGCAAGGTCAGCGTGCCTCCCTCGGGCATTGCATCGACGGCATTGAAGACCAGGTTGGTCAGCGCGTCGCGAAGCTCCACCTCGTCACCCATGACGTTGGGCAACTTCGGGGCGAAGTCCTTGAGCAGCTCGATGACGATGCCGCGCTGCTGCGGCTGCGCGCGCCAGCGCGGCTGCGTGAGATCGAGCACCTGGTTGATGGCACTGTGTATGTCGAGCTTGGTGAACGCGCGCGTGAGCTCTCGTGGCCGGTAGAACTCGCGCATGCGATCGATGGTGCCGGCGACATCGTCGATCGCTCGCCGCATCGTGACCAGGCGGCCACGACCGGCTTCGGTGATCTGTGTTTCCTGGCTGAGCAGCAACTCCGCGTATAGCGCCACGGGCGAAATGGCGTTGTTGATGTCATGCGCGATGCCGCTCGCCATTTCGCCAAGTGCACGCAGCCGCTCGGTCTGCATCACGGTCTGCTGGCTGTGGCGCAGATCTTCATAGGCACGTTGCAGTGCGCCGTAAAGCTGGGCTTCGTGCGACGCCAGCGCCACGTGCTCGCTGAGTTGCTTGAGGAATTCACAGTCGCCGCTGGAAAAAGCTTCCTTCTCGCGGCGCACGGCGACCAGCACGCCGAAAACGTTCGATTCCACGGCGAGCGGCGAAATGACCAGCGAATGGAAACCCGCGTCCGCGAACCGGCGCGTGAACGGCGAGTCCACTCCGGCGGTATTGGGCTCGTGGATCAAGGTGCCGTTCACAGCCCGATACAGGCCGTTTTTACCCACCGGCACGGCGCTGCCCAGCGCCAGGCCCAGCGACTTGCAAGACGTTTCACTCGCGGCCCCCACACTTTCGACCACGACCATGCCGGTCGCAGCGTTGCACAGGCACACGCAACCAAAATCGATGGGCAGGTGTTCCTCGAGGCTGCGCAACACCACCTGGAAAATGCTTTTCAAGTCATGCCGCGAACCGATGCTGTGGGTGATCTGCTGAAGCAGTGCGAGCCGGTTCACCTGGGCACTCATGCGCTTTTCGTTCTGCTCGGTCTGCATGAGCATGTGATTGAACGCGTTGGTCAGATCGTCGAGCTCGATGATGCCGGCGAGGCGCGCGCGTACGCCGTAGTCGTGCCGGTCGGAGACCAGTCGCGCGGTCGCGGCAAGCTCGAGAATCGGCGTCGACAGCTCCTTTTGCAGACGCCGCGAGATGGCCCAGGCCGCGAACAGGGCAAGCGCGATCGCTATCGCCGCCACCAGCGCGTAGAACGCGAGCCGATCGTAAACGGCGCTGAAGTCGGACCGGACGTACAAGGTCCCGAGCTCGCGTGCGCCCTCGCGCACGCGTGCGACACCGATGAGCGCCGAACCCGCAATGTTGTAGCCCGGTGGCCCCGTGGCCTCGGGCAGTGCGCCGGCTGGTGCGAGCTCCGGATACGCAACGAAGAGCTGCCCGTCGCTCCCGTACAGCGCGGCCGCAATGATGTGCGGATCGGACTTGAATGCGGCGAGTACCGCGCGCGCGTCTTCCGGATTGTCGAAGGCGAGCGCGGCGGTGCTGTTCGTGGCGATGGCCTCGCTGAGGATTCGCAGCTGCTGCAGGCTCGAGTCACGCGCCGCAACGATTTCCCCGGCCAGGAACACTGCCGTTGTCAGCAGCAGCGCCGCGCCGGTGGACACCAGGGAAATGGTGCTGAGTTTCCTGCGGATGGGCGCCGCGCGCGTGGTCATCTCACCCGCCTTCTTTCCCGACGACATCGGCGGGTCGCAGCAGCTTGGAACTGATGACCAGGTTGTTAGCCTTGGCCGTCGCCACGTTGATGCGCATGCGGATTCGATTGTTCTCGTTGACGAGGGCGATGACGGCGCCCCGGTGCTCGGCGCCCGCGATGTCGGTGACGGTGAGCACGCTGCGACCCTGGAGCACCTTGAGCGTTTCCTCGAGGCGCGCCGTTTCACTGCGGCCGATGAAAAGAATGTTGCACGCCGAGATGTCCTCGGGATTCTTGAAGCGCCGCACGACCAGCGGGTGGCCGCCCAGCGATTCGCCCGCGATCACGTCGTCGAGAATCTTTCCGAAAGGGTCATCACCCACGACACCGATCACGAAAGGCGCGCCCGGCGAATCGTAGGCCTGCAGCGGCCACTCGACGAATTGCCCGAAGTTGAATAGATAGGCGGCTTTGACCTGGTACTCTGCAACCGGCGGCGCGGACAGGGCGGCGCTGCAGACGCCTGCCGCCACGACACACACTGCGCCCAGCAGCCAGCGGCGCAATGCCGTGCCACGAGCAGACGGGCGGAGTTGCAACGGTGCCATGGCTGGTTAGTTGCGCCAGGTCGCCTTGAGATAAGCCGCGCGCTCGAGCGCGCCACGCCGGTCGATTGAGCCAAATTCCACGTGATTGTCGTGCAGCAGGTTCTGCCCGACGAGCGACAAGCTCCAGTTCGCCGTGGTTTGCCAACCCAGGCGCAGGTCGAGCTCCGTGAAACCGTCCATGCTTTCGCCGCTGACCACCATGGGCTGCCTCTCGATCCGCGACTGATAACGCAGCTGCGCATCGATCTCGACGCTCGTCCCGAGAGTGAGCAACGACCGCAGTCCCGCGATGTCGCGTGGCGTGGCGCCTTCCAGCCATTCGCCGCGATTGAGGTCCTGCCCCTCAGCGTCGAGGCTCATGTCGATGTGCGAATAGCTGGCGCTCAGGCGCCAGGATTCGACGGGCTGCCACTCCACCAGCAATTCGGCGCCGTAAGTCCGGCCCGAGGTCAGGTTTTCGTTGATCACCGGAATCACGGTGCGGCCGTCCGCAGCGATGAACGGTTCACCAATCTCCAGTGAGGCAAGGCGGTCGTAGTCGTTGTAGAAGAGCGCGAGATCGAAGGACAACCTTTCCAGCGGCTGCCACCGGTAACCTGTTTCGTATGCGACGAGAAGCTCGGAACGGAAATCTTCATTCCCCAGCAATCTGCCCACCGGGTTGCCGGCAGGGTCCGTGAGATCGATGGCGATGTCGCGTTCTATGCGCGTCGGCACGCGCACTGCGCGCGAGATCGCCACCCACAGCGTGTGGTTGTCGCGCGGCAGCCAGGCCAGGCGCACGCTGGGCTGCAACTCGAAGCCGCTGAAGTCGTTGTGTTCGAGTTTCGTACCCACGGTGACGCGCAGTTCCCGGCCAAGCGATATCTGATCCTGGATGAAGCCGCTGAACAGCTGGTCGGTGGACTTCTCCGGTTCGACCGCGAAAACCACGCGACCCTGGTTGGTGTTGGCGGTGTGCCGGTATGCGGCACCCCAGAGGATCTCGTGACTCGACCCGGCGTTGAAACGGCGCTGCAGGTCGATGTCAAAGGTATGCAGCGTGTCCAGGAAGCTCGGGTCGTCGCGGCGCGTGTAGTCATAGTAGGCACGCAACTGCATGTCGGCGCCGTCCTCGGCGCTGCGCCGCCAGCGCGCCAGGATATTGCCGCCGCTCAAGTCCACGTTGAGCGGCGGCGGCGGCCCCGGGCGCCCGATGATGTTTATCGCTGCGGCCAGTTGCCCGACGTTTGCCCGGTAGGCATCGCCCTGCACGGTGAACGAGTCGTGGCCGGAGCCATCCCAGTCTGTGCGAAAACCGACATGACCCAGATTCCAGGAATCCTCGGTGTCAAGCGTTGGGGCAAAGGTCGCGTCGCGCTCGAAATACTTGCCGTACACGCGGAAATTCACACCGCCGCTGGTTTCACCCCCATAACGCCCTTCGAGCCAGGCGCGGTCGAAAGTGCCAGCGCCGGCCTCGATGCGGGTGCCGTGGGTATCGCGCGCGCTGCGTGTCGTGATGTTGATGACGCCATTCACGGCGTTCGAGCCCCACAGCGCCGCCCCGGGACCACGGATCACCTCGATCCGCTCGATGTCCTCTAGTAGATAGTCCTGGACGGTCCAGTTCACTCCCGAGAACAGCGGTGTATAGATGCTGCGCGTGTCGGACAGCACCAGCAGCTTTTCGGAGTTGATGCTGCTGAAACCACGTGCGCTGACCGCCCAGCTGCTTGCGGTCTGCTCGCCCACGTGCAGGCCCGGTACGAGACGGAGGGCGTCGGGAACCGTGGTGGCGCCGGACCGGCGGATGATCTCCGGGCTGATCACCGCAACCGCCGCGGCGGCATCGCGCAGGGTTTCTTCGGTGCGCGAAACGGAGGTGATTTCGACGGTCATGAGCTCCTCGAAGCTCATGCGTTTGAGCGCGTCCAGATGACCGGCGGAACTGTTGTTAGCGAGCGCGGATCCGGGGATCAGAGCGCCGCAGATCAGCAACCATGCCGGACCATCCCTTGACGTCACCTTCAATCCTTGTTCCGGTGGACCCGAAGTCAAAATATCGCAAAGCAGCACACATTAGACAGCGGGGTTTCTCGTAAAAAACTCCGCAGGCTGCGGATTGCTCAACTTAAGTCGAAGTTTCGAGCGAACCTCGCGCGTTCGAAGGTGCTGCGGGCATGCGAAGCCACGTTGTCGTATCGGCCGAACCTTCTCCGATCCACCTGAGCCAGGAAAAGCTGGCGTTTCTCGTGAATCTGTCCCGTAACTCCGTCATTCCGATCCTGCACGAGTTAGTTCGACTCGGCTTCATCGAAGTGAAATACGGATCGATCGCGGTCGTCGACGCCAAGGGTTTGGCGGCGACCATTTCTGGACAGAAAAATGGCCGGATGAGAAAAAGGGTGAGAGCACTCGGCTCTCACCCTCTTGTTTCATCGACCCCGGATGATCAGGGAATCGGGCACGAACCCGCGCAGGCGCTCGTATTCATCTGGCTCGGCGGCAGCAAGGTCACGTCTGCCTGGCTGACCTGGCAGTTCGGCGTGTTGAACTCGACGCCCAGCGCCGAAGTGCTGCCGTTGCCTTTCACCACCCCTTTATAGACCTGGCAGATCTTGGTCTTGGTGGTGCCGCTGTTGTTCAGCGTGAGATTGCGAATCGTCGCCACGTCACCGAAGTTGGAATTGATGCCAACGATCGTCGGAACGTCACGCGTGATCACGTTGGTCACCCATATCTTGCGAGGACCCCCGTTGCCCGTGCAGTCGCCGCAGGAACGCACCAGCTTGCCGGCATTGGCAGCGTAGAAATTGCTGATGCGCAGCTCGCCTCGGCCGTTGAACTGGAACGTCTTGTCAGAGCCGTTGTAGGCCGCGCCACAGGTGATGTTCATGACAGTGCCGGCCGGCCCGAGCGCCGTCGCGGCATCCTCACCGATGTCCTGCCACCACACGTGGTCGAGCGTGCAACTGCCCAGGCAATGAATGCCATCCGCGGCGAGCGTGCCGATGATCACGTTCTTCAGCGTGGCGCCGTGCTGCACGTCGAACACCGCGGGCTGACCTTCACTCTGACTTCCACCGGAAAGGTTGTAGACCTTGTTCTGGCCATCGAACACCGTGCCGGCGGGAACAACCTGGGTCGCGGTCAACTGCACGGTCTGGGTGTTGGTCGGCATTGCGCAGCCCGGGTAATAGCCGAGGTCCGCGGTCCCACCACCAGGCGGCGGCGGTGGCGGTGGCGGCGGAGGTGGCGCGGAGCCCGTGGGCACGGAACACTCGTTCACGCCGCCAGCGATTCTGCCGCCGAATGTGGCCGAGGAGCACACGAAGGAGCCGCTCAGTGTCTTGAAGAGAAACTGGTCGGCGCGGCCGAAGGCGACGTTGGTCGATGCGGCCACCGAACAAGTCTTGTTCTCGTTGCAGATCGTCACGTAGCCCGCGGGCCTGTTTGCGCCGAGCGCCGCATCCGCCAGAGCGAATGCCGCCAACGCATATAGATAGTGTCCGTACTTCATCGTGTTCCCCCTTGTGGTTGATTCCTTTCTACAGAAGGCGTCCACGCGCAGGGAAAAGCTGGAAGTGCCCGCGTCCTTGGCCACCGGTGTCATACCTGTAGACACCGGTGTCATTATGGACCCGGCGACGCCGCGATCACAATCGTCGGGAAGCCGCACTGCAGCGAGCGTGAATCCTGCAGGCACCGTCCCACATAGAAAAAAGGGTGAAAGCCTCGCGGCTCTCACCCTTCAAATGGCCCCCTAACGGCCCCTTGCAGATCGTTCTCTATGGAATCGGGCACGATCCTGTGCAGGCGCTCGTGTTCATGACGCTCGGCGGCAACAGCGTGACATCCGCCTGGCTCACGTTACACGCCGGCGTATTGAACTCGACGCCGAGAGCCGTGCTGCTGCCCGAACCTTTGACGACACCCTTGAAGACCTGGCAGATCTTCGTCTTGCTGGTGCCGCTGTTGGCCAGCGTCAGGCCGCGGATCGTGGCCACATCACCGTAGTTGGAGTTGATGCCCACAACGGTCGAGGTCACATCGCGTGCGATCACGTTGGTAACCCAGATCTTGCGGGGACCACCATTGCCGGTGCAGTCACCGCAGGTGCGCACCAGCTTGCCGACATTGGCAACGTAGAAGTTGCTGATGCGCAGCTCGCCGCGGCCGTTGAACTGGAACGTCTTGTCGTTGGCGCTATACGCGGCACCGCAGTTGACGTTCATTACCGTGCCCGCGGCACCCAGGGCCGTCGCGGCATCCTCACCGACGTCCTGCCACCACACGTGGTCCAACGTGCAGCTGCCGAGACAGTGAATGCCGTCAGCGGCGAGCGGTCCGATGATCACGTTCTTGACTGTCGCGCCATGTTGTACGTCGAATACCGCTGGCTGGCCTTCGCCATCGCCGAGAGCGGCAAGGTTGTAGACCTTGTTCTGGCCATCGAACACCGTGCCGGCAGGAACGACCTGTGTCGCAGAGAGCTGCACGACTTGTGTGTTCGTGGGCATCGCACATCCGGGGTAGTAACCCAGGTCTGTACCACCAGTAGGCGGCGGCGGCGGAGGTGGCGGCGGCGGCGGGGGTGCAGTGCCCGGGCCGGTGGAACACTCGTTCACACCACCGGCGATTTTGCCGCCGAACGTGGTCGACGAGCAGGCGAAGCTGCCGCTCAATACCTTGTAGAGAAACTGGTCGGCGCGACCCATGGCGACAGTGGTGTTCGCTGCCACCGTACAGGTCTGGCCTTCCTTACAAATCGTTGTCCAGCCGCTTGGGCGGTTGGCGGCCGACGCCGAACCGGCCAGCGCGATGGCCCCTAGCGCAACTAGAACTTGGACATTTTTCATCGCCCTCTCCCTCCGATGAACCCGAGACCCTTTGTTCTTTTGTGGTGTTGACCACCGGTGTCATTTGGACACGGGTTTCCCTGAGGGCTGGAGCTCGAACTCTCGCAGCAGTAGCGCTACCAGGCGACGCCGCTCTCATAATCATGTGTCAAATGCGCCGCTCCGGAGCGGTGCGGACGCGGATATGCACTTTTACGTATCCGCTTTGCCTAGCTATTCTGTAAAGCCGCCAGAGGACCGAGCTCATGCCAAAGTTACTGCTCTTCATTGCCTGCGCATTGTTAGGCCTGCGGTCGGCGCAGGCCGCCGACTACCCTGCCCCGGCCGAAGGCGACTTCGTGCTGCGCGATTTCCATTTCTCGAACGGCGAGTCTCTGCCAGAACTGAAGATTCACTATCGGACGCTGGGCTCACCGAAGAAAGACGCCAAGGGCATCGTACGCAACGCCGTGCTCATCGGGCACGGCACCGGCGGAAGCGGTGCGCAATTCATCCGACCCGAGTTCGCCGGAGAGCTGTTTGGCGCCGGACAGCCGCTAGACGCCACTCGTTATTTCATCGTGCTCGCCGACGGCATCGGTCACGGCAAGTCCGCCAGACCCAGTGACGGCCTGCGTGCGAAGTTTCCTCAGTATGGCTACACCGACATGGTCGAAGCGCAGTACCGCCTGCTCACCGAAGGGCTCAAGGTCAATCACCTGCGCCTGGTGATGGGCACGTCGATGGGCGGCATGCACACCTGGGTATGGGGCGAGCGGCACCCGGAGTTCATGGACGCGCTGATGCCGCTGGCCAGCCTTCCGGTGCAGATCTCCGGGCGCAATCGCATCTGGCGCAAGACTCTCATCGACGCCATCCGCAACGATCCGGCCTGGCAAGGCGGCAACTACACCGCGCAGCCGCCATCGTTGAGCACCGCCATATCACTCATCTTCTTCATGGGCAGCAACCCGGTTCTGCGCCAGGAACAGATGCCGACCTTCGCCAGGGCGGACGAAGTTCTCGCCGAAAGCGTGGCGAATGCAATACGTTCGCAGGACGCCAACGACATCCTTTACCAGGTAAGCGCCTCGTGGGATTACGATCCAGCGCCTGCACTCGAGCGCATCCGCGCACCTCTGCTCGCCATCAACTCGGCCGACGACCTGATCAATCCTCCGGAGCTCGGAATTCTCGAGCGGGAGATCAAGCGCGTGAAGCGTGGTGAGGCCATCCTGATTCCACTGAGTCCACAGACCCGTGGCCACGGCACGCATACTTTCGCCGCGTTGTGGAAACAACACCTGGTCAAACTACTGGATGAATCCGCGCAATAGCGGCAAGGTCAGCGATCGAACCGCACCGTCAGGATCGTGAAGTCCTGGCCGCGATTGGGCGTCCGGACGCCGCCATTGGACCAGTGGCGCGCGGACAGCTCGACGACCGCCGGAAATTGCGACAACTGGTATCGCAGACCGAACTGCGAAGAAAAGTTCCAGTGCGTCGCGCTCAGGACGTCCGTCTCCGTGCGATACGACAATCCGAATCCGAAGATTGCACGCAGCGGCCCACGCTCGAACAACTTGAAACGGCGCGACATCGACGCGCCCCAGTACGGACGCGCCACCAGCCGCTCGACGTTCTCGCTGTTGTCGGTCGAGGTCTGCTCGCCGAAATGGAATACACCGAATTCCCAGCGGCCGCGATCCCAGGTCAAGGTCACCGGAATCACCTCGCCGCCGGTCGCTTCGAATGAATGGTATGTGCCGCCCAGTCCAACCTGAAGCTCACAATCGCCGCAGAACGAAGGTCGACTGCGGTCGGGGCGAACGTAGGGAACGTTCGTGCCACCGAGGTTCGAGAACGCTTCGAGGTTCATCAGCTGCGTGTCGTCCAATGCAGCGTGTGCGACGCGCAGCGCCTCATTGGTTTCCAGCAGTGACAATTCGAGCGTGTGCCACGGCGTCCTGTCCGACTCATTCAAACCCGCGCCAATTCCGGCTGCGGACCCGAACATCAGCACGCCCGCGAGCGCCACAATGACTCCAGCCCTGTTCATATCCGTTCCGTTTCTTTTCCTGTTCATTGAAACGAATTCTTGACTTAGTTGGATGCAAAGAAAATTGCACCAAGGTGTCGGCCGGATACATCCAAAGAAAGGGGTCCAACCTACCTCTTTGGAGAGAGATCGAAGTCGGCTCACAAAGTAGATTGTTGTCAGCGGAGTTGAAGCCGGCGAAGCCGCCCACAGGAAGTTCAGCATCATCCATGACCCGCACCGACTCGAAAAACTCACGCCTGGAACGCATCGCCGCATCGCCGCGCTGGGATGGCGTCCGCTTTCGCAACTCGAGTCCGATTTCGCGTGGCGATCCCACGGTTGCCATGCCGTCGATGAGCGAATTCATATGTGGAGGGGATCGACGAGTGCCGCAGGCGCCGCTGCCATCCCGCAATCCTCTCGATATCTGGACGCGTCCCGCGGGCAGCGGCTTGCGTGCGACGTGGCTCGGCCACTCGACCGTGCTGATCGAGATCGACGGCTGGCGTGTGCTCACCGATCCGGTCTGGGGTCCGCGCGCGTCGCCTTCACGCTTCATCGGCCCGAAGCGTTTCCAGCCAGTTCCGGTCGCGCTTCGCGAGTTGCCGCCTCTCGATGCGGTCATCGTTTCGCACGACCACTACGATCACCTCGACTACACGACCATGCGGCTGATGCGCAAAGCCTCGGTGCCAATCATCACCTCGCTGGGTGTAGGTGCTCACCTCGAGTCCTTCGGAATCGCGCCGGAACGCATCGTCGAGCTCGACTGGTGGGAATCGCATCGAGTGCCCGGCACCGATCTCACCCTGCATGCCGGGCCGTCGCAGCACTTCTCGGGGCGTGGTCTCAAAGACGGCAACAAGACCCTTTGGTCGTCGTTCGTCATTCAGTCGCAGCGCCATCGCGTGTTCTTCAGCGGAGATACCGGCCCGACGGCCGAACACGCCGCGATCCGCGACCGGCTCGGGCCCTTCGACCTCGTCATGCTCGAAGTGGGCGCATGGCACCCCGCGTGGGGCAACATTCACCTCGGGCCGGCCAACGCGCTCGCGGCGCATACCTTGTTAGGTGGTGGGCCGCTTCTGCCAGTGCACTGGGGCACGTTCAACCTTGCGTTGCACCCCTGGGACGAACCGGTCGAAACACTGCTGCAGCTGGCACCGAAAACCTCTGCCCGGCTCATCCTGCCGCGGCTGGGTGAGCCCGTGGAGCCGGCGCATGATTTTTCGGTGACGCCGTGGTGGAGAGGTATCGACCTGGACGCGCGCAATCCACGGCGCGGCAGCACGCGCATGCCGAAAGCCATGCCCTTTCCACCTGACTAGCGCGGCCGGTCAGGGCAGATCGAATACCAGGACTTCCGACCTGGACCCTTGAGCGATTTCCAGGACGGCTTCTTCGGTGAGTTTGAGTGCATCGCCCGCGTCGAGCTCGATGCCATTGGCGTGCACTGAACCTCGCGCAACATGAACATACACTCGCCGTCCCGCTGCCAGCGGGAGGCTGGCGTGTTCCGCGCCGTCGAAGAGACCGCTGTAGACACGCACATCCTGGTGGACGAGCACCGAGCCGGCCTCACCATTCGACGACGCAATCAATCGCAACCGGCCTTGTTTGTCGGCGGCCTCGAAGCGCTTCTCTTCGTAGCTGGGCGGTATGTCGGCGACATTCGGCTGGATCCAGATCTGCAGGAAATGCAGCTTGTTCGTCTGCGAGCCGTTGAACTCGCTATGCCGCACGCCGCTGCCCGCGCTCATGCGCTGCACGTCGCCCGGGCGAATGGTCGACCGCGTGCCGATGGAGTCCTGGTGCGTGAGCTCCCCTTCGAGCACGTAGCTGATGATCTCCATGTTGCGATGCCCATGGGTTCCGAAGCCCTGCCCGCCGGTAACGCGATCTTCGTTGAGAACGCGCAGCGGCCCGAACTCCACGTGATCTTCGTCGAAATAATCCGCGAAGGAGAAGCTGTGGTAGGACTTCAGCCAACCGTGATCGGCATGGCCTCGATCTGAACTGCGTCGGACGACTTTCATGGGACTAGACTGTACCCATTCAGCAAGGGGCGCACATGAAAGAGAATCGAGTCGGCTTCATTGGCCTCGGGCGCATGGGCGCCAACATGGTGCGGCGGCTCTCGGCCGCCGGATTTCAGTGCATCACTTTCGACGCGAACGCGGCGGCGGTGCAGGCACTGCTGGCGCCCGGCATCACGGGCGCGGCGACATTGCAGGACTTCGTGGCAAAACTCGCGGCACCACGGGTCATCTGGCTCATGCTGCCCGCCGCGGTCGTCGACCAGGAACTCAAGAGTCTGCAGCCCATGCTGACGGCGGGAGACACCGTGATCGATGGCGGCAATTCCTACTATCGCGACGACCTGCGCCGCGGCGCCGAACTGGCGAAGGCGGGCATTCACTATGTCGACGTCGGTACCAGTGGTGGCATCGCCGGCGGCGAGAACGGTTATTGCCTGATGATCGGTGGCGAAAAAGCCGCGGTCGATTCACTCGAGCCGCTGTTCGCCGCGCTTTCGCCCGGCGGGCAGAGCAGCTACAACAATTCCGACAAACAAAATACGGCGCAACGCGGTTACCTGTACTGCGGACCCTACGGCGCGGGCCATTTCGTCAAGATGATTCACAACGGAATCGAGTACGGCGTGATGGCCGCGTACGCGGAGGGTTTCAACATCCTGCGCAATGCCGACATCGGCACCCGGCCGCGAGAGAAAGACGCAGAGACCACACCGCTGCAACATCCCGAGCACTATGCATACGAATTCGACGTCGCGCAGATTGCCGAAGTCTGGCGCCACGGCAGCGTCGTCCGGTCATGGCTCCTCGACCTGACCGCGCGCGCGTTGTCCGAAGACGCGAGCCTGGCCGCGTTTGCCGGCCGTGTCTCGGATTCGGGTGAAGGACGCTGGACGGTGGCGGCTGCGGTGGACGAAGGTGTGCCCGCGCCGGTCATAACCGCCGCGCTCTACAGCCGCTTCGAGTCACGCGGCAATGCCGACTACGGCGACCGGCTGCTGTCCGCCATGCGCAAACAGTTTGGCGGGCACGTCGAGAAGAAAGGCGGCAATTGACCCCGCGCCTCAGCCGTATTCGCGCACCATCGCCGACATTTCGCGCAGGAAATCGCCGGAGCGCACGCCGCTGCCGCCCGAGACGAACGGCTCCCGGTACCAGGGCCAGGGATAAACGACGCTGCGTTGCGGCCGCTTGCCACGCAGCAGCGTGAACTCGCGCGTACTGAAGCCGCGGCGGATGCTGGTGTCGATCTGCTCCGGAGTCACCGCGTACACTGCGCCATCCACCAGCACGAACAGCCCGGCCTTATAGTTAGGTTGCGCGTCGAAGCGTTCGCGCGACGAAGCGAAGTATGCGGCGAACACCGGGCCGTTCACCGACGCGATCTCCGAGCCGACGCCGAGCACGTGCGCCGGGTTGCGCGGTTCGCCCATGGGCTCGACTTCTGCGCGGGCAGCATTGATGAACAGGCTGTAGAACGCCCTTGAGCCTGACGAGTCGGGTTGAAAGCCCATGACGCAGACTCGTCCGGAGTCCGGGAGTCTACCGGTGTCATTTACGAACATTGGGGGTGAGTCTCCCGATCCCCCGAAAAGGTTCTCTGCATTTGCGGAATTATTGTCCCGGCGGTGGCAGGGAGACAATAACCCGCAGGCCTTCTTCTTGCGATTTCGCAGTCCCACCTGTCCGCAGTGGCCGGGAATCATGTCCCGAAGGGTTGTCAGGGGCGGACTAAAGTCGTAGGCGAGCACGCTCACCATGTTTGAGCGCTTTGTCCACCAGGCTGACCACGAGGCTACGCGGGGACAGCGGATCGGCCGGCGGATGAACCCGTCCCCACCCTCCCGAATCCGAAGACATCGTCGAGCGCATGCACGCGGCCTTCGACCCCGGCGCGAATGATGTCGCCCGCGTGCACGCTGTAGGTGATCCCGTTGCCGCCATAACACAGCGCGAACTGCAGCCGCGGACTCATGCCGGGCACGCGCCCGATGAGCGGCAGGCCATCGTGAGTCTCGGCAAAACTGCCGGCCCAGCCGTAGGCAACGGGCGGCAGCTCCGAGCCAAACAACGTCTGGTACTGCTGCTGCAACCGGCGAACCTGCCGCGGCAGCATTAGATCGCGGGCAGCAGCATTCTTGAACGGAACATCCGCGCCGCCCATCAGCAGGCGTCCGTCGGAGGTTCCACGCATATAGAAGTATGGCCGGGCGCTCTCCCAGATCAGTGGCAACGTCGCCATCCGCTCGCACCCGGTCAATGGCTCGGTGACCAGTGCAAAGGTGTTGTGAACGTCGGCGTACCCGGACGGCAGGAAGTCGAGGGACTCATATCCTGCGCAAACCGCCACGTGAGCGGCAGTCACGGAGTGACCGGCCGCGGTGCGCAGTACAAATGCATCGCCCTGCTCTTCGATCTGCGTGACTCTGGTCCGCGCGAAGAGCTGAACACCGTGGCGCCGGCAAGCGGAAAGAATCGCGCGCGTCAAACGGAACGGATCAACCTGGGCGCCGAGGGCCGAGAGAATCCCTCCGGGCCGAAGGCAACCGAACCGTCGCCGCAGCTCATCGGCGTCTAACCACTCGCACGCGAGGCCGATATCTCGGCGCGCCTTGAGTTCGACGAGCAGCGGATCAACAGCCTTCTCATCGGCGGCGAGATACAGGCTGGGGCGGCGCTCGTAACCCGCCTCGGGCAGCAGTTCGGGGAACCGTGCTTCGAGCTCGGTGAAACTCGCGGCGCAGGCACGGTAGGCACGCATGGCGCGCTCGGCGCCCAACAGCGGCACGAGATCGGTGAGATGCGTGTCGATTTCGTACTGCAGCAGCGCCGTTGATGCCGAAGTGCTTCCCTGCGCCACGTCGCGGGAGTCGAGAACGACGATGCGCTTGCCCGTGGCGATCAACGCGTCGGCCGTCAGCGCCGCAGTGATGCCCGCGCCAATGATGGCGATATCACAATCGATGGATTCGGTGAGCGCCGGGCTGGCATCCCCGATGCCATTGCGAAGCAGCCAGTACGCCTCGCTCGACCGGATCGAGCCCGCGGAATTCTTGCTGAATGGCCACATTCAGCGAGATTAGGTGCCGCTGCCGCCGGGCCCTGTAAGAAAAAGCCCGGATTGGCCCGCTGTCATGCGGTCCAATCCGGGCGTGCGATCATCGCCGCTTTTCGAAGCAGCTGTCCTTTACGGCGCCGCCGGGCTGATCACGACTTCCACACGGCGGTTCTGTTGCCGGCCTGCGGCCGATTCATTGTCAGCAACCGGGGAATTCTCTCCGCGTCCGGAAGAGCTGAGCCGTGCGGAGTTCACGCCCCGCCCGACCAGATACCCCTTCACGGCATCCGCGCGACGCTGTGACAACGACTGGTTCATGTCTTCGCTGCCCATGCTGTCCGTATAACCTTCGATGGCTGCCGTGCGCTGCGGGTACTCATTCATGAACGCGGTCAAGCGGTCGAGATTCACCGTTGCACCGGACTTGATCTCCGACTTGCCGGTTGCAAACAGGGTGTCACCCAACGTCAGCACGAGACCGCGATCCGTCGGTCGCGCCTGCAGGATTTCAAGCTGTCGCTGCAGCTCGAGTGCCTGCTGTTGCGCCGCATCTGCACTGTCGCGCGCCTGGCCCGCGATCATCTTCTGCTCGGCGTTTTCCGCACGTGCGACCAGCGCGTCGTTCTTGGCGACATCCGCTTCACGCGTGCGCGAATCCAGGCGCGCCTTCTCGCCCTGCTCGGTGAGCGCCGTCCGCTGCTGTTCGGCGACGTGCGTCACGGCCAGCGCGCGGGCAGTTTCGACCTTGCGGTCGGCGATGTACACGCGATGCGCAGCCAGCGCCAGATCCTTCTCGATCATCTCGGCCAACACCACGGCGCCCTCGGCGTCCTTCATGGCCACCGGCGCTCCATTGGCGAGCGAAGTGTCGCCTTGCAGTGCGGTGAGCTTGGCGCGCACCTCCGCGGAACCGGCCGGCCTCTGCGTGCTGGCACAACTGGCCAGCAGGACGGCGGCAACGGCCGCACCGATCAGGGTGCTGGAAAATGAGTAGTTAGTGATTTTCATCGGCTTTCTCCGGTCTTGCGCTGCATCTCGTCGATGAGCGTCGCGGTGCTGCGCTCGATGTCCTTGTTCACGGCGACCGCCTTGGCGGCGCCGGATTTGGCCGCGGCCAGTTCGGCTCCGGCGCGCGCCTCATCGGCGAACTGTTGCGCGACGACCATTTCCTTTTCCTCGACCGCGCGCTGCGCGGCGGCAAGCTTGCCACGCGCTTCGCCGAGTTCGACACCGGCCAGGGTTGCCGCATCCACGCGTTCCGCATTGGCAATGGCCTGCTGGGCGGCCTGAAGGTTGGTTGTGGGCACGGGCGGACGCGCGAAAGCGGTGCTCGCCACGAGCACGAGGACCGGTAGCGCGATGCGCAGGCGGCGTCGCGAAACGCTCGTTCTCTTGGAAGGGGAATACATAGAGTTCTCTACTGATGACGACGGAGGACGCCTGGGCGGCTCTCCACCAGAGAACGCAGAGTGGACTTCGCGTTCGCACCTGTCGGTGCGAAAGCGCACATACGCATTTTGTCGGCGGTCGCCTACGTGCCGGGAGCGCCGGGTTCAAGGGTCAAGGCAGCCCCCGGTAGATAGGTTCGCGCTTTCCGTTGCGCGCCGCCACGCTGAGCCCTGCACCGATGCTGACGCTTCTGCGCAGCACCTTCTGCAGCTCGATGGCCGTCACGGGTTTGACGAGGTAACGCTCGAATCCGGCCGCGCGCGCACCTTCTCGTCCGGGGTGTTCGATATTGTCCGTCAACGCAATGAGTCGGACCGCCTGCAGGTCTGCATGTTGATGCAGGAGCTTCGCCACGTCGTAGCCGCTCATGTCGGGCAGCTCTATGTCGAGGAACACGATGGCCGGCGCATGTTCCACGGCCACGGCGACGGCGTCGGCCGCGCAATGAACGATGCGCGTCTCGTAGGCACCCACCGTTTCGAGCAAGGCAGCGAGAGATTTCGCGATCTCGACGTCATCATCGACTATGAGGATGCGCGGAGGCGCGTCGCTCATCTCGTGACCGGCACCAGCGTCAACGCGGTCGGTTGCGCCCACAACGAGGGCAGCAGCACGGTGAACTCGCTCCCAAGGCCCAATCCCGCACTCGCCGCGTGCACGCTGCCGCCATGCATTTCGACCACATCGCGCACCACGGCGAGCCCGATGCCACTGCCGCCTTCGGCACAGGGCGCCGAGGCGTCCGCCTGGGCAAACATGTCGAACACACGCAGCAGCACGGCTGGCTCGATGCCAATGCCGGAGTCGCGAATACAGATGCTGATGGACTGGCCGAGAGACTCCATCGTCAACATGATCTCGCCGCCATCGGGCGTGTACTTGGCCGCATTGATCAGCAGATTCGAGAACACCTGTTCGAGGCGCGCTGCGTCGACCTCCGCCCAGAGCGGTTCGGCAGGCAGATGCAGTACGAAATGATGACCGCGGCGTGCCAGATCCGGTGCGATGGCGGCAACGGCAAACTCCGCGATGGCGCGCAGGTCGACGTGCGTTCGGCACAGCGCTCTCTTGTGGACGTCGCGATGCGAGGCGTCGAGCAGGTCCTCGATGTGGCGGGTCATCTGTCCTACGTGCCGCTCGATGAGAATGCGCGCGCCATCTACGCCGCTGACCCCTACGGGGTGGCGCAGGAGTCTGGCGGCGTTGCGCACCACGGCCAGAGAATTGCGCAATTCATGTGAAATGACCGCGATCTCGTCGGCACGAGCGTCGGGCAGATGCAGCGGCGCCACGATTCCCGGCGTGCTCGGCGGGTCCTGACGGTGCAACAGCGTGGCCACACTTCCGAGCATCGATTTGATCAGTAAAGGCATTTAAACCTCCCGGTCGGCGTGATTTTCACGGCCGGCCGCCAAAAGGCAGTCGACGTCTTGCCGCCAGCGCAATGACAGAAAGCAGCAGCAGGATTGCCCCCAACGCCACCCAGGGCCAGGCGTTCACAGTGCATCCCCATAGGTTCTCCATCGCATAAGCGGAAACCTACGCGCCCGTAGTCATCGGGTCTGTACGTTATCGAACACATCGCCCGATATCCGCCGAGTTATGAGCGGTAGCGTACAAAGTCCCGCGAATGCGCCTAGACTCCTAACAAATGAACCTCAAGCCGGAACCGCGACAGAACCACATCCTCGATGCATTGCCGCCGTTGGAACGCGAACGGCTGTTTCCGCACCTCAAGCTCGTACCCATGCCGCTCGGCATGGTTCTGTACGAATCCGGCGCCGCGCTGCGCCACATCTACTTCCCAACGAACTCAATCGTCTCGCTGCTCTACGTGATGCAGGATGGAGCATCGGCAGAAATCGCAGTGGTGGGCAACGAAGGCGCGATCGGCGTTTCCCTGTTCATGGGCGGCGAAACCACGCCCAGCCGCGCAATCGTGCAGAGCGCGGGGCACGCGTACCGGCTCACCGGCAAGCGCCTCAAGCAGGAATTCAATCGTCACGGCGAGATGCTCCACATCCTGCTGCGCTACACGCAGTCATTGATCACGCAGATGGCGCAGACGGCCGTATGCAACCGGCATCATTCACTCGACCAGCAGCTGTGCCGCTGGCTGTTGTTGTCGCTCGATCGCCTGTCTGGCGACACGCTGCAGATGACACAGGAATTGATCGCCAACATGCTGGGTGTGCGCCGCGAAGGCGTCACCGAGGCCGCGGGCAAGCTGCAAAAGCTCGGCGTTATCAAATATGTCCGCGGCAAGATCACCGTGCTCGATCGCCCGCAGCTCGAGAGTTTGTCCTGCGAGTGTTACGCAGTGGTCAAGCGGGAATCGGATCGCCTGCTGGCGCCGCATCCGCTGAGTCATTCGGCTGAGGCATAGGCGCTTCGCAGGGCAGCCGCACGGTGAATTCACTGCCTTGGTCGGCGCCAGCGACCACCGCCGAAAGGGTGCCGGCGTGCGCTTCGACCAGGTATCGCGCCAGATAGAGACCCAGCCCGAGGCCTGGTTCCAGGTCGAAGATCATGTCGATTTCCGCTGCAGCAACTCCGAGCTTGAGGTTGCTCACGACAATGACAGCCTGACCACCCTCGCGCCGCGCGTGAATGTGTGTGGGGTCATGCGTACCGGCGAACTTGCTGGCGTTGCCGATGATGTTGTGCAGCGCCTGCGCGATACGCACCACGTCGACGTTGAGGTAGACAGGATCCGGCGAGACGCTGACCGACAGGCCATGCCCGCGCTCGCTCGCGACCAGGGCACCGGATGCCAACACGCGCTCCAAGAGCTCGGATAACAGCGCGCGTGCCAGCTGCAACTCGACCGCATCCGTGCGCATGCGTGCGAAATCGATGAGATCTGCTATCAGCCGGTTCATGCCACTCACCTGGTCTTCGATGATCTGCGCGGCGAGCGCGATCGTGGCGGCATCCAACGACTCTTCCCGCAGCAGCGCCGCGGCATTGCGAATCG
Organism: Steroidobacteraceae bacterium; assembly: GCA_035630995.1. Classification (GTDB taxonomy): domain Bacteria; phylum Pseudomonadota; class Gammaproteobacteria; order Steroidobacterales; family Steroidobacteraceae; genus CADEED01. The sequence goes on from DASQJS010000361.1 coordinate 23,304, forward strand.
GCACGAGCGGGTGACGAAGCTCGTTCGCGACTATGGCGACGAATTGCAGGTGAGTGCCGTCGGGCACGACAGCGGTGTTCATGAGTGCATTTACCGGTTTACCGAGACAGGGTTTGCCGGATGGTGCAACGAGCCATGCCGCCATTCCGTACGCTGCCGCACATTGGAGATGCCCACCCGGATGATCGCATTCACAAGGGTATCGGGCGATTTCAGGACGTCCGTTCGCTGGCGAACAGAGCCCGGGGCGCAGCGCGTGGATGCTGTCTGCGCCGGACCCCCCGGCGCGAGCAATCATGGAACCTTCGTGCCGATCAAACGCGCCCCGTCCGAAAACCTGCTGCTCGCCGCAATGTCGAACGAGGATCGGCTGCGACTTCTCGGCGACTCCGTGGCAATCGATCTGCGACTCGACGAAACGCTGAGTCATTCGGACGATCGCATTCACCACGTCTATTTTCCGATCGACGGCTTCATCTCGCTGATCACACCGGGAATCGGGCGCGCTCAGCTCGAGATCGGCCTGGTGGGAAACGAAGGCATGTTGGGTGTGCCGCTGCTACTCGGCATCAATGTGTCGCCACTGCGTGCATTGGTACAAGGCAGCGGTCACTCGTGGCGAGTGGACGCCGCCCACTTCCTGCAAGTCATCGAGAGCCATGCGTCGATCCGGACCGCCCTCAATCGCTATCTATATGTGTTCCTCGCGCAGCTCATGCAGACGGCCACCTGCACACGCTTTCACCTGGTCGAAGCCCGGCTGGCGCGCTGGCTGCTGATGACACGCGATCGCGCCCATTCCAGCCAGTTCCACATCACGCACGAATTCCTGGCCTACATGCTCGGTGTGCGGCGAGTGGGCGTCACCAGTGCCGCGAGCGCTCTGCAGCGGCGCAAGCTCATCCGCTACAAACGTGGCGACATCGCGGTTCTGGATGTTCGCGGACTGGAACTCGCCGCCTGCCCCTGCTACGCCATCGACAAGAAGATCTACGGACGCGTGCTCGGCAAAGGGCGCGGATCACGGCTGCACGCGGGCCGCGATCCGGCGGCGATCCGTCTCGCCGCTCGGATCGCTGGCGCCATCTCCTGCTAAACTGGCCACATCACCGCGTAGGTTGAGTCCCACAGTGCGATGAGTCATGAAGGCATGGCGCACGGGACTCCAAATTCGCGTAATGCTCCGAGGCGACGACCCAGAAGGCCGGCGGATTCTTGCACCCATTTCTCAGCGAAATCATCGAGCACTTGTCGCCTGGAACCCACTGGAGCGACGATCAGATCCTGCGCGAAGAGATCTTCAGCATCGAACGGCTGGAGGAGCACGCGCGCAGTCTCGCGGCTGCCCAGCCGGTAGGCTCGATCCCCGGATTTGGCCGCTCACTGTCCACGCGCCTCCGCAGCAATGAAAAAGTACTGCTCGCCGCATATCGCTCCATCGCCACGGCGGTGGATGAAGGCCGCAGCATTACCCCCGCCGCCGAATGGGTGCTCGACAACTACCACGTGGTCGAAGAGCAGATCCGCGAAATCCGCGAGGATCTGCCGCCGCAGTTCTATCGCCAGCTCCCGAAGCTGACGGCCGGGCCCTTCGCGGGGTTTCCGAGGGTATTCGGTATTGCCTGGGCATTCGTTGCCCACACCGACAGCCGCTTCGAGCCCGAGACGCTGCGGCGTTTCGTACGGGCCTATCAAAGTGTCGAGCCGCTGACCATCGGTGAACTGTGGGCGGTGGCCATCACGTTGCGCATAGTGCTGGTGGAGAATCTTCGGCGTGTTGCCCAGCGCATCGTGACCAGCCGCCTCGCACGACAGGAAGCGGACGCGGTCGCCGACCGGCTGCTCGGCGTCAACGGCCAGCGCGTCGATCCGAACGCGCTGCGTACCTGGCGCGCCAGGTCGCCGACGCTCAAATCCGCATTCGCCGTACAGCTGGTGCATCGCCTGCGCGACCAGGATCCGAAGATCACTCCCGCGCTTCTCTGGCTCGAAGAGGAACTCGCGGAGCACGAGACGAGTTCCGAACGGCTGCTTCAGGAAGAACACCTGCGCCAGGGCGCTTCGAATGTGACGGTGCGCAACATCATCACCAGCATGCGCCTCATGTCCGATGTCGACTGGGCGGAGTTCTTCGAGCACGTCAGCCTGGTCGACGATGTGCTGGGCACCTCGCCCGATTTCGCGGCCATGGATTTCGCCACGCGCAACCTGTACCGCAATGCCATCGAAGAGATGGGACGTGGATCGAAGCTCTCGGAGCTGGAAATTGCCAAACGGGTCCTGGCGACGGCGGCGGCCGCCACCAGCCCGCGCGAGCGCGATCCCGGTTTCCACCTGATCGCGGAAGGCCGCCGGAAGCTGGAGCGAGAAATCGATTTCCACGCCTCCTGGCGCGACTGGCCGAGCCGCATCGCCTTCACCGTGGGCGCGCGCGACTACGTCGCGGCCATCGCGTTCACCTCGGCCCTGGTGCTGTCCATTCCCCTGTCGCTGCTGCAACAGGCTGGCATTCACGGCGGCATGCTTTGGCTGTTAGGCGTGCTCGGCGTCGTGCCGGCCGTCGACATCGCGGTGGCGCTCATCAACCGCGCGGTCACGCGCGGTGTCGGCGCGAGCCGGCTACCGGGCCTCGCGCTGCGAGACGGAGTGCCGGCCGAACTGCGCACGCTGGTGGCCATGCCCGTCATGCTGAGCTCGCGCGCCTCGGTCGAAGAGCACCTGCATCGCCTGGAGATCCACTACCTCGCCTCCCCCGACGACCAGCTGCATTTCGCACTGCTGTCGGACTGGTCGGATGCCGATACGGAACAAAAAGCCACCGACGAGTCCTTGCTCGACATCGCCGTACTCGGCGTGGCGCGCCTCAATCGCCGCTATGGCCCGGCCGCCGGGGGCGAGCGTTTCCTGCTGCTGCATCGGCGCCGACTGTGGTGCGAAACGGAACAGCGGTGGATGGGCTGGGAGCGCAAGCGCGGCAAGCTGCAGGAACTCAATCGCCTGCTGCGCGGCGCGACCGACACCACGTATGTGACGAGCACCGGCGCCTCGCCGTGGGTGCCCGACGGCGTGCGCTACGTGCTCACGCTCGATGGGGACACGCGGCTGCCTCGCGAGGCGCCGCGGCGCCTCATCGGCAAGATGGCGCACCCGCTCAATCGCCCGCGCTTTGACGCCAGGATGGGCCGCGTGGTCGAGGGTTACGCCATCCTGCAGCCACGAGTCGCCTTTTCGCTGCCGACGAGCTCGGAGGCCACGCCGTTTCAACGCGCGTTCTCCGGCGCCGCGGGCGTCGATCCATACGCTGCCGCGGTTTCCGATGTCTACCAGGATTTGTTAGGCGAGGGTTCGTTCGCCGGCAAGGGCATCTACGACGTCGACGCTTTCGAAGCGGCGCTCGCAGGACGTGTGCCGGAAAGCTCGATGCTCAGTCACGACCTGTTCGAAGGCATCTTTGCGCGCGCCGGCCTCGCCTCCGACGTCGAAGTGGTCGAGGATTTTCCCTCGCGCTACGACGTTGCTTCGCTGCGCCAGCACCGCTGGGTGCGCGGCGACTGGCAGCTCCTTCCCTGGATTCTCGGGCGCCGCGACGTCGGCGCCGCCGAACACGGGCGCGGCCACAGCCGCCTGCCGCTCATCGGTCTGTGGAAAATGCTCGACAACCTGCGCCGCTCGCTGTCTGCGCCCACCGCGGTGGCGGCACTGGTGGCGGGATGGACACTGCCGGCGAACATCGCCATTCCGTGGAGCGGTTTCATCCTGCTGTCGCTGGCGCTGCCGACGCTGCTGCCACTGTTCGCGGCCATCCTGCCGCGGCGCTCGACGGTTACGCTGCGCAGCCACCTGCGAGCGTTACGCCTCGACTTCGGCATCGCCCTCGCCCAGACCGGGTTGCTCATCAGCATGCTGGCCTACCAGGCCTGGCTCATGTGCGACGCCATCGTGCGCGCGTTGTGGCGCATGTGTGTGAGCCACCGGCACATGCTCGAGTGGACACCGGCCGACATGCTGTCGAGCGCGCGCTCCGACTTGCCCAGTTTCTACCGGCGCATGGCGCACAGCGTGATCCTCACGGTGCTGATCGCCGCGGGGCTCGCGGCTGTCTCTGCCGGCTCATTGCCCGTCATCGCCATGCCGTTCCTGCTCCTGTGGTTCACGGCGCCGCTGCTCGCATGGCGCGTCAGCCGCACCCCTCCGGCGGTCGCAAAGTCTGCACTGTCGACTGTCCAGCAGCGCGACCTGCGCCTGATCGCGCGGCGCACCTGGCGCTTCTTCGAGACGTTCGTGACGGCCGAAGACAATCACTTGCCGCCCGACAACTTCCAGGAGGATCCACGCGGCGTGGTTGCGCACCGCACCTCCCCGACCAACATCGGCCTCTATCTGCTCTCGACGGTTGCGGCGCGCGACTTCGGGTGGTGCGGGCTGCGCGATGCGCTCGATCGCATCGAGGCCACGCTGGGCACCATGGTGCGCATGCACAAGTGCCGCGGGCATCTCTACAACTGGTACGACACGCGCGACCTGCGGCCGCTCGATCCGCGTTACGTCTCCTCGGTGGACTCGGGCAACCTCGCGGCGCACCTCATCACGCTCGCCGGTGCATTTCGTGAATGGCAAAAAGTGCCTGCGCCGCCGGCGTCCGCCGTCGACGGCCTCGCCGACGCGCTCGACCTGGCGCGCGAGGCGCTGCGCACGTTCCAGTTCGCGCCGGGCCTGACGATCACGCGCGGCCTGCTGGAAACCGCGTTTTCCGATTTCGAGGCGAGCCTGCGGCCGCGAACCATGCCGCTCGATCCGCAGACCGACGCGCTGCGCGATGCCGCCGAACGCGCCGGTACGCTGGTCGACATGGTGCGCACGCTGGCGAGCGAGAGCGACCCGGAACGCAGCGCCGAGCTCGTCTACTGGGTCGAGGCCGCACGCCGCACCATCGACAGCTGGCGCAGCGACCTGCTGGCGCGCGATCCGGCCGGGTTCATCGTCGAGCACCTCGAGTCGCTCGCCAACATCGCACTGCAGCTTGCATCGGCCATGGAGTTCGACTTCCTGCTCGACTCGCAGCGCAAGCTGCTGTCGATCGGCTATCGCGCCACCGACGGCACGCTCGATGACAGTTGTTATGACCTGCTGGCCTCCGAGGCCCGGCTTGCAAGCTTCATTGCCATCGCCAAAGGCGACATTCCGGCGCGCCACTGGTTCAGGCTCGGCCGTACCGTCACCCCGATCGGTGCGGGCGCCGCGCTCGTGTCCTGGTCCGGGTCGATGTTCGAGTACCTCATGCCCGACCTGGTGATGCGCGCCCCGGGAGGTAGTTTGCTGGCGCAGACCAGTCGGCTCATCGTGCAGCGCCAGATCGCCTACGGCGAAGAACTCGGCCTGCCCTGGGGCGTTTCCGAGTCCGCGTACAACGCGCGCGATCTCGAGCTCACGTATCAATATTCGAACTTCGGCGTGCCGGGCCTGGGACTCAAGCGCGGACTCTCCGAGAACAAGGTGACGGCTCCGTACGCCACCGGGCTCGCCGCCATGATCGACGGCGAAGCCGCGTTGGCCAACTACACCGCGCTGGCCGAGATCGGCGCACGCGGTCCCTTCGGTTTCTACGAGGCAGTGGACTTCACGCCCAGCCGCGTTCCGGAGGGCGAGACGCAGGTGATGGTGCGTGCCTACATGGCGCATCACCAGGGCATGAGCATCGTCGCGATCGCCAATGCCCTGCTCGACGGTCGCATGCGCGAACGATTTCACTCGGATGTGTCGGTGCAGGCCACGGAACTGCTGCTGCAGGAACGCACACCGCGCGATGTCTCGGTAGCCCATCCGCGTGCCGAGGAAGTGGGCACCGCGGCGCGCTTCGCGGATCCGCAGGTGCCGCAGGTGCGGCGCATCCGCAGCCCGCACGACTCGGCGCCGCAGACGCACCTGCTGTCGAACGGCCGTTACTCGGTCATGGTCACCGCCGCCGGCTCCGGCTACAGCCGCTGGAACGACCTCGCCATCACGCGGTGGCGCGAAGACGTGACGCGTGACGACACGGGCAGCTATCTATTGATGCGCGACGTGGAAAGCGGCCGTGTATGGTCCGCGGGATACCAGCCCTGCGCCGGGCAACCCGGCAGCTATGAAGTCAGTTTCACCGAGGACCGTGCCGAGATCATTCGCGCCGACGGCGACGTCATCAGCACCCTCGAGGTGCAGGTATCACCCGAAGACGATGCCGAAGTGCGCCTGCTGTCTTTGACGAACGGGTCGATGCGCGAGCGCGAAATCGAAGTCACCTCGTATGCCGAGCTGGTGCTCGGCTCCCAGGCCTCCGACCTGGCGCACCCGGCATTTTCGAAAATGTTCGTGCGCACGGAATTCCTCGCGCGCCAGAACCTGTTGCTGGCCAATCGCCGGCGACGTGCGCCCGATGAACCGGAAGTCTGGGCCTCGCATCACGCCGTGGTCGAAGGTGTCGTCGTGGGCGCACCCCAGCACGAGACCGACCGATCGAAATTTCTCGGCCGCGGGCGTGAGTTGCGCGCACCGCTCGCCCTGCTCGAAGGGCGGGCGCTGTCGGGAACCGTGGGTACGGTTCTCGACGCCGTGTTCGCGCTGCGATATCGCCTGCGCATACCCGCAGGCGGCACGGCCCGCATCGCGTTCTGGACCTGCGTAGCCGGTGACCGCGCGCAATTGCTCGAAATCGCCGACAAGCATCGCGATCCCAATGCGAGGACGCGCACCGCCACGCTCGCCTGGACCCAGGGACAGGTACAGCTGCGCCACTTCGGCATCGACGCTTCGCAGGCCAATGTGTTCCAGCAACTCGCCGGCCACGTCCTGTTCGCCAGCTCGGCGGCCCGTGCTTCGGCCGACAAGATCCAGCGCGGCGCGGCCGGGCCCGCCGGGCTGTGGGCACAGTCCATCTCCGGCGATCTGCCCATCGTGCTGCTGCGGGTCGATGACATGGACGACCTCGTGACGGTCCGCCAGCTCCTGCAGGCCCACGAATACTGGGGAATCAAGCGCCTGGCCGTCGACCTGGTCATCCTCAACGAACGCGGCGCGTCGTATGTCCAGGATCTGCAGGTGGCCATCGAGGCGGCGGTGCGCACCAGCCTCGCGCGCCCGCGCATCGCTGGCGCGGACACGCGTGGCAAGGTGTTCGTGCTGCGCACCGACCTCATCACACCGGAAACGCGCGGGCTGCTGCGGGCCGTGGCACGCGTCGAGTTGTCCGGCAAACGCGGCAGCCTCGCCGACCAGGTGGAGCGCATGCAGCCGGTACCGGCCACCGCACCGCGACTTCCACGACGCGCGCTGGTGAGCAGTGTCACGGTGGCCGATCCGGAAGACACGCGCCGGCTGGAATTCTTCAACGGCATCGGCGGCTTCGCAGCTCAGGGCCGCGAATATCGCATCTCGGCGCCGGATGGACAGAACACACCGCAGCCGTGGATCAACGTCGTGGCGAATCGCAATTTCGGTTTCCAGGTGGCGAGTGACGGTGGCGGGTACACCTGGTCGCGCAACAGTCGCGAGAACGCGCTGACGCCCTGGTCGAACGATCCGGTCACCAACCGGCCGGGCGAGGCTATCTACCTGCGCGACGAGGAAAGCGGCGAACTGTGGACGCCGGCGCCCGCGCCGATACGTCACGAGAACGCCCAATACTCCTGCGCGCACGGCATGGGCTACAGCCGATTCGAACACGTCTCCCATGGCATCGAGCTCGAGCTCACGATGCTCGTTCCGCTCGAGGATCCCATCAAGATCTGCCGGCTTCGCGTGCGCAACGACTCTCCCCGCCGCCGCAGCATCTCGATCACCGCCTATGTCGAGTGGGTGCTGGGGCCGTCGCGCACCGCAGGTGCCCCGCATGTATTCACCGAGCAGGATGCCGTCTCCGGCGCGCTGCTCGCTCGCAATCCCTGGAACACCGAATTTCCGGGCGTGGCGTTCGCCGACCTGCGCGGCGCGCAGACGGAATTCACCTGCGACCGCAGCGAGTTTCTCGGGCGCCACGGCACGCTCGAAGCGCCGGCTGCGCTGGTGTCGGGCGCGCAGCTGGCGGGTCGCGCCGGTGCCGGACTCGATCCCTGCGCGGCGCTGCGAACGCGGCTCGAGCTCGAGCCGTCGGCGGCCACCGAAATCGTGTTCCTGCTCGGCGAGGCCGTGGGCACCGACGAAGCGCGCGCGTTGATCGCCACTTATCGCGGCGCCGACATCGAGAAGCTGCTGGGCAAGGTGCGCGAACACTGGGACGAAGTCACCGGCCACGTACAGGTGAAGACGCCCGACCGCGCGTTCGACATCATGCTGAACGGCTGGCTGCTGTACCAGACACTGGCATGCCGCACCTGGGCGCGCGCGGGCTTCTACCAGGCGAGCGGCGCATATGGCTTCCGCGACCAGCTTCAGGATGCGATGGCGCTGGGCATCGCCCGGCCGCAGTTGTTGCGCGAGCAGATCCTGCGCGCCGCATCGCGCCAGTTCCCCGAAGGCGACGTTCAGCACTGGTGGCTGCCGCACAGTGGCCAGGGCGTGCGCACCCACATCTCCGACGATCGCGTGTGGCTGTCCTTCGTCACTGCGCACTACATCGCGCTCACCGGCGACCGCGCCATTCTCGACGCACAGGTGCCTTTCATCGAGGGCCCTCCGCTGCCGCGCGAACGGCACGACGCATTCTTCACGCCCTCGGTCGGTGAGCACACCGCGACTCTGTTCGAACACTGCCGCCTCGGGCTCGAGGGCGCGCTGTACATGGGCCAGCATGGCTTGCCGCTCATAGGCACCGGCGACTGGAACGACGGCATGAATCGCGTGGGCGAACATGGCCGCGGTGAGAGCGTGTGGCTGGGGTGGTTCCTGCACGCCACGCTGCATGCGTTCGCGCCGGTCGCGCAGGCGCGCGGCGAACTCGCGCTCGCCACCGCCTGGCTGGGGCACGCCACCAGGTTGCGCGCCGCCCTCGAACAACATGCCTGGGACGGTGAGTGGTATCGCCGCGGCTTTTTCGACGACGGCACGCCATTGGGCTCGGCCCACAACGACGAGTGCCAGATCGACGCCATCGCGCAGTCCTGGGGCGTGATCTCCGGCGCCGCGAATCCGGCGCGAACCACGCGCGCCATGGCCGCGCTCGACGCGCAACTGCTGAACCGGGATCCGCCGCTGGCCATGTTGTTCACACCACCCTTCGAGAAGTCGGCGCAGGAGCCCGGGTACGTAAAGGCCTATCCACGCGGCGTTCGCGAAAACGGCGGGCAGTACACACACGCCGCAGTGTGGACCTCGATCGCCTTCGCCATGCAGGGCAACGCGGAACGCGCCATGGAAGTGTTCAACATGTTGAACCCGGTGAAGCGGACTACCACGCGCGCCGATGTTCAGCGTTACAAGGTGGAACCGTACGTGGTGGCTGCCGACGTATATTCCGAAGCGCCGCATGCCGGTCGCGGCGGATGGACCTGGTACACGGGTTCAGCGGGCTGGTTGTATCGCGCCGGCCTCGAATGGATCCTGGGATTCCGCGTGCGCGAGAACCGCCTGACGCTGGTGCCTTGTGTGCCGTCGGAGTGGCCTGGCTTCACCATCCACTACAAACATCGTGGCACACCCTACGAAATCATCGTCGACAACCAACCCCATCCGCACGCCCTGCCGCTGCTGGTGATCGACGGCGACGTGCAGAATGCCGGACGCAATACGGTTGACCTGATCGATGACGGCGCCAAACACACCGTCCACATGATGTGGCGCGCGGCGACAGCGCAAGAGGATTTCGCTGCCACACGGAGTAGCTGAGCAGCGTCGCGAAGCTCACCCAGGCGAGATACGGCGCGAGTAGCCAGGCGGCGAGCCGGCGTATCTTCGCGAACGACACGATCGTCGCCACGATGAGCGCCAGCAGCAACACGATGTCCACGAAAGCGAACGCGCCCTGGTGCCAGGCGAAG
>DASQJS010000362.1:0-4771 GCA_035630995.1 Steroidobacteraceae bacterium
GCCAGGCCCGTGTCGGCGTGCAGGCTGCGCTCGTGAAACTCATCGAACAACACGGCGGCCACGCCCTCGAGCGCCGGATCGCTTTGCAGCATGCGCGTGAACACGCCCTCCGTGACGACTTCGATGCGCGTGCGTTTGCTCACGCGTGTTTCGAGGCGCATTCGATAGCCGACGGTCTCGCCGGGCGATTCGCCCAGGGTCATCGCCATGCGCGTCGCCACCGCGCGCGTGGCGAGCCGGCGCGGTTCGAGCATCACGATCTTGCCGCCGCGAACCCACGGTTCATCGAGCAACGCAATCGGAACAACGGTGCTCTTGCCCGCGCCGGGCGGCGCTTCCACGACGGCGTTGCGCTGCGCGCTCAGTACAGCGCGCAGCGCAGGTAGGATTTCGTCGATGGGCAGACCCGATTTCATGAGCCGCGTATTTTAGCGCCTCTCTGCTAACATCCCTGGCATGCGCTGGCGGAATACCAAAGCGAGTCAGAACGTCGAAGACTACCGTGGACGCCGCACCGGTGGCGGTGGCGGCGGTATGAAGTTCGGCATCGTGGGCCTGGTGGCCATCGTCGGCGCCTATTTCCTCGGCATCGATCCTCGTCTCATCATGGGCCTGCTCGGCGGCGGCACCGGGCAACCGACCACCGAAGCGCCGGTGGATCCGAGCTCGCCCACCGACGAGAGCGGCCAGTTCGTCCAGCACGTGCTGGGCGACACCGAAGAAACCTGGACCGCCGTCTTCGCGAACGGCGGTGCACAGTACGTTGCACCGCGCCTCGCACTGTTCGACGAGGGCATCAACACGGGCTGCGGCTCGGCCACGTCGGCTGTCGGGCCTTTCTACTGCCCGCCCGATCAGAAGGTGTACATCGATCTCACGTTTTTCCGGCAGCTCGAAACGGAGTTTGCCGCGCAGGGCGACTTCGCCAAGGCCTATGTCATTGCGCACGAGGTCGGTCACCATGTGCAGAACTTGTTAGGCACGGCCGACAAGGTGCGCGCGGCCCAGCAACGCGCCTCCGAGTCCGATGCCAACGCGCTGTCCGTCCGCATGGAGCTCCAGGCGGATTGCTTCGCGGGCATCTGGGCGCATCATGCCGACCGTGCGCGCCAGGTCGTCGAGTCGGGCGACATCGACGAAGCTCTCAAAGCGGCATCGGCGGTCGGCGACGACACCATACAAAAACGCGTGCAGGGCCAGGTGAACCAGGAATCCTTCACGCATGGCTCCGGCGCCGAACGCCAGAAGTGGTTCCGCAAAGGCTACGGATCCGGCCTCATGCAGGACTGCGACACTTTCCAGTGAGCGCCGTGGGTTCGCGCCAGCCCGTCGCCACCGGCGGCTGCCAGTGCGGCGCGGTTCGTTACGCTTTCTACTCCCCGCTCGAAAACGCGCATGTGTGCCACTGCCGCATGTGCCAGCGCGCCACGGGCGGCGTGTTCGCGGCGCTCGCCGGCACGGCACCCGAAAATTTCACCTGGACGCACGGCACACCGGCGTTCTTCGCCAGCTCCAGTCTCGCCAAGCGCGGCTTCTGCGAGAAATGCGGTACGCCGCTGTCCTTCAAGTACGACACCGCAAACGCGCGCATGTACACCACCATTGGCTCGCTCGATCATCCCGAGCGGGTAACGCTCGTGAAGCAGTTCGGCGTCGAGAGCCAGTTGCCGTGGGTCAAATTCTGCGAGGCCGTGCCGGGCGAGCGCACCGCGGAAACCGCTGCCGCCCAGGAATTCCTCGCGAAAATGCAGGACCACCAGTCTCCCCTGTAAAGGAAGCTTGACAACGCGTTTCGGCACGTCTAGCCTGTAAAGCATCCTTTACAGACACGGGAGAGGGCGATGAAAGAACGCGAAGCCAACCAGAAATATCGCCAGGAACTGTTCTGGTCGATGCTGGCGTACGGGGCGGTGCTGACCGGCTCCATCATGCTTGCGAAGCCCATGGAGCCCGGCATGGCGCGTACGTTGCTTCTGATCTCGCCGGCCATTCCGATGATGCTCGCGGTGTGGGCAATCGCGCGGCATTTCAAGCGAATGGATGAATTCGTGCGGTTGCGCAGTCTCGAGAGTCTGGCAGTCGCCGCGGCGGTCACCGCAGGCCTTGGAATTACCTACGGCTTCCTGGAATCCGCCGGCTTTCCGAAGTTGAGCATGTTCTGGGTGTGGGGCGTGATGGGTCTCGTATGGGGGGCGCATTCATGTCTGCGTTGTGTGTTCTCGCGATGAAAAATTCGGTGCGTGATCTGCGTACGGAACACGAGTGGAGCCAGGGCGACCTGGCCGACAAGCTCGAGGTTTCGCGGCAGACGATCAACGCCATCGAAACGGGGCGCTACGACCCCAGCCTTCCGCTCGCCTTCGCCATCGCGAAGCTGTTCGGCAAACCGATCGAAAAGATCTTTACTCCGGAGAAATAGCCATGAAATCGAAGATTTTCGCGGGCCTCGCGCTCGCGCTCTCCCTGCTCGCGCCCGCGTTTTCCGCACCGGCGAAATTCGAAGGCGGCGCGCTGCTGGTGGAACAGGTATCCGCAAAGGGACCCGCACTCATTTTCATACCCGGGCTCGCCAGCGGGCCCTGGACCTGGACGCAGACCACCGCGCGGCTCGAGGGAAGGTATTCCATCTATCTACTGACGCTCCCGGGTTTCGACGGGCGCAAGCCGGCGCCGGATGCGACGCTCGAGTCCCTGTCGCGCGATCTCGAAGCGTTGATCAGGACGCGCAAGATCGACAAACCCGTGCTCGTCGGTCACAGCCTCGGCGGCACGCTCTCGCTGGCTTTCGCGGCCGGGCATTCCGAGCTGATTGCGGGAGTCGTGGCCGTCGACGGCCTGCCGGTGTTTCCAGGCACCGAGGGGATGACCGGTGACCGCAGCCCGTTGGCCGCCAGTGCCCGCGCGCAACTGGCCGGGCAGACGCCCGCACAGTTCGCCGAATATCAGCGCGCCTACATGAAGCAGGTGGGCAGTATCGACGAGACAATTGCGAACTCGATTGCCGAGTCCTCGAGCAGGAGTGACGTCGGCACCACCGCGGAATTCGCGGCCCAGCTATTGCTGCTCGACCTGCGCCCGAAGCTGCCGGCGATCAAGGTGCCGGTGGTCGAGATCTCGCCGTTCTACGCGCCGGACTTCGCACGCATCAACGTCGACGAGGCTGGCAAAACGGGCTACTACCGCGCATTGCTCGCGGGCATCGAAAAGCTGGACGTCGTCTCGATTTCACCGGCGCGCCACTTCGTCATGTTCGACCAGCCGGAAAAATTCGCCGTGGCTCTCGACCACGCCCTGGAATCCATGGTCGAATCCCCATCGAAATGAGCGCTGGATACTCGGGCACGCCGCTGTCGAAGAAGCTGGGACTCAAGGCCGGGCAGCGCGTCTGCGCGCCCGGCGCCCCGACGAACTACCGCAAGCTGCTGGCGCCGCTGCCTGACGGGATCGAGTTCCAGGCGCGCGTGACGAAAACCACCGGTCTCGTGCACGTCTTCACCGCATCGAAGGCCGAGCTCGCGAAGAATCTCGTGGCGTGGCTCAAGGTGCTGGCCCCTGATTCTGTCATCTGGGTGTCATGGCCCAAGAAGGCGTCAAAGGTTCCGACCGACATCACCGAAGACACCATCCGCGCCGTCGCGCTGCCGATGGGGCTCGTCGACATCAAGGTTTGTGCGGTGGACGAAACGTGGTCGGGGCTGAAGCTGGTGCTGCGCAAGGAGCTGCGCCCAAAGTAGCTAGCTCCGTAACTGCACCAGGTCCCAGAGCGTCCCGTACAGATCCTTGAACACCGCCACCGTGCCGTATGGCGCCTCGGACGGCTCGCGCGCGAATTCGACACCCTTCGCCTTGTAGGCATTGAAATCGCGCCAGAAGTCATCGGTGTAGAGGAACAGGAAAACCCGCCCACCCGTCTGGTTGCCGATGCGCGAGGTCTGTTCCGGATTGACGCCGCGCGCCAGCAGTAGTTTGGCGCCCTGGTTTGAAGGACTTTGGCCGGCGCCGGGTGGCTCGATGACCACCCAGCGCTTGTTCTGTTCGGGCACGAAGCTGTCTTCGACCAGCGTGAAGCCGAGCTTGCCGACGTAGAACGCCAGCGCCTCGTCGTAGTCGCCAACCACCAGTGACACCATGCCCAGGCTCTGCATCGTTCAGTCCTCCGATTCGCCGCGACTATAGCCCGCGGGGATTTCGGTGCTGAAGTACTTCGCATCGAGCGACGGATTGAACTCGAAGTCGAAGCTGAGCTGGATCGGGGTGCTCGAACCCAACGACATCTCCAGCGGCAGGCCTTCGTCGTTGGCCCACAACACGATTTCCCCTGCGGCCGTCGCCAGCTGCCATCCCTGGGCGCGCTGACCGCGGATCCACCGGGCCTTCGGCAACGCCTTCGCCTCGCCCTGGAAATCACGAATGTCGTCGAGCCATGCGAGCGCATCCTCCTTGGTCGCGGGCTTTTCGAGCGGTGACGGCACGGCGACGTGCGCGCGATGCATCAGCGTGAGCACCTGCCGCTGCGTCGAGTTGACGATCACCGTGACATCGTCGCCGACATCGGTGCGCACATTGCCGTCCTGCGTCACGCTGACGCGCGACTTCATGATGACCCGGCCGTTCATGCGCTGCTCGACCTCGAAGCGCAGCGTGCGGAAATCGCGGAAGTGTTCCTGCACCTTTGCGAAGGCCAGCGCTGGTGCGGTTCCGAACGGCAGCCACAACATCGCCACGGCCACCACGGCCGCCGTCGCCGCGGCCGCAAGCCAGCCCCGCGCGC
>DASQJS010000363.1:0-22738 GCA_035630995.1 Steroidobacteraceae bacterium
GCCCGCGCGGTCCCGGCATGGAACGCAAGGACCTGCTGATGGCCAATGCGCAGATCTTCTCCGCCCAGGGCAAGGCCATGAACGAAGTGGCAGACCGCAACATCCGCGTGCTGGTGGTCGGCAATCCGGCCAATACCAACGCCATGATCGCGCGCGCCAATGCGAAAAATCTGAACCCGCGCAATTTCACGGCGATGACGCGCCTCGATCACAACCGCGCGGTCTCGCAACTCGCCGAAAAAACCGGCAGCCACGTCACCAGGATTCAGAAGATGCTGATCTGGGGCAATCACTCCTCGACGCAGTACCCGGATCTGAACTTCTGCACCGTCGACGGAAAATCAGCGCACTCGCTGGTCGATCGCAAGTGGTACGAAGACACCTTCATCCCCACCGTGCAGCAGCGTGGCGCCGCCATCATCAAGGCGCGCGGCGCCTCGTCGGCGGCTTCGGCCGCGTCGGCCGCCATCGACCACATGCGCGACTGGCACCTCGGCACTTCCGCCGGCAACTTCATCAGCATGTCCGTGCCCTCCGACGGCAGTTATGGCATCCCGGAAGGCGTGGTGTATTCGTACCCGGTCACGTGCGCCAATGGCGACTACCAGATAGTCCAGGGACTCACCGTCGATGAATTCTCGCGCAAGCGCATGGACGCCACCGACAAGGAACTGCGCGAAGAGCGCGACGGCGTGAAGGAACTGATCTAACTACCGGGCGTCAGCTTGCCGATGCGTATCCCGATCGGCATGCGCACCGGCACGCTGGCGCCGTTTGCCGGCCAGGCGGCGGCGAGGGATTCGCGAAGCATCGGCACCGGATCCTTTCCCAGCATCTTGCGATAACGCACGGTAGCGGACCAGCTGCTCACGTAACCCGCCACCTGCTCGGGATTCCACGAGAGTTCGATTCCGAAACCCGGCGTTTCCACCTCCTCGAAGGGAAACGGCAGGGTCCGGTACCACGATTCGACGTGGCGGCGTTCCGGTGGCCAGTACGGGCCAACCACGTCGGTGTAGAAGGCAAGGAAGCGGCGATCGAGTTCGGCATCCTCGAACTGAGGCCGCGGGTAATTCCACACGGCGAGCAGCGCTCCTGGTCGCGCGACGCGCGCAGCTTCGGCATAAAACGCGTCCACGTCGAACCAATGCAGCGCCTGCGCCACGGTGACCAGATCCACGGAATGGGCGGGAAGACCCGAATGCTCGGCCGGTGCGACCGAATAGCGAACACGCGGATGAGGCTTCGCGGCGGCTATCTGTTCGGGCGCCACATCGGTGGCATGAACCGCGGCAAAGTGTTCCGCCAGGGCCACGCTCGCCTGACCGCTGCCACAGCCACAATCCCACGCCGCCTCACGTGAAGCCGAAATGCGCGCGAGCCACGCGAACAGCTCGGGCGGATAACCGGGCCTGAAGTTTGCGTACTCCCGCGCCACCGTGGAAAACATCTCGGCATTCGACATGCCGCTATTGTTACGCCGACGGCGCCACCGGCCCAAGTATGGGCTGGCGACGCCGCGTCAATGGACAGACATAAAGTCACCCGCGCGCGGTGCGGTGCGGAAACGACTATAGTTTCGCCATCGCGAATCGAGGGCCTCCCATGCTCGGCGCAATCCTTGTCATCCTTTCCCTGATCGCCGGCGCCGCCTACGTGGCGAAGATCGGCACGGGTTTTACTCTGCTCTTCATAGGCGCCGTCGTGTTCATGGCGTACAAGCGCCTGCCACTCATCGCCTTCACAGTGGTGTTCACGCTGCTGCTGGCCGGCTACACCTACATCGCGCCCCCTGCCGGCATCTGGAAAGGCTTCCTGTGGGTGCTGCTCGCGGCGACCTGGCTGTTCAACCTGCGCCCGCTGCGCAAGGCGGTCATCTCGCGGCCCTTCCTCAAGGCCTATATGCGCATGTTGCCCTCGATGTCGCAGACCGAAAAGGAAGCGCTCGAGGCCGGCACGGTCTGGTGGGATGGGGAGCTCTTCACCGGCAAACCCAAATTCGAAAAGTTGTTAGCCAGCAAGGCGCCGGTGCTCACGGCCGAGGAACAGGCGTTCATCGACGGTCCCTGCGAAGAGTTGTGCCGCATGTACGACGACTGGGACGTCACGCACAAGCGCGGCGACATGCCGCCTGCGGTGTGGGACTACCTCAAGCACAAGGGTTTCTTCGCGATGATCATCCCGAAGAAATACGGTGGCCTCGAGTTCTCCGCCTACGCGCACTCCTGCGTGCTGGTCAAACTCGCCAGCCGCGCGGGATTGCTGGCTGCCACCACCGCGGTTCCGAATTCCCTCGGCCCCGCCGAGCTGCTGAATCACTACGGCACCGATGAACAGAAGAACTACTACCTGCCGCGCCTGGCGCGTGGCGAGGAAGTGCCCTGCTTCGCGCTCACGCATCCACGCGCCGGTTCCGACGCCGCGTCGCTGCCGGATACCGGCGTCGTTTGCAAAGGCATGTACCAGGGCAAGGAAGTCATCGGGCTCAAGCTCAATTTCTCCAAGCGCTACATCACGCTCGCGCCCATCGCGACCGTCGTCGGCCTGGCGTTTCGTCTCTACGATCCGGACAAGTTGTTAGGTAGCGACAAGGTCGATTACGGCATCACCTGCGCGCTGATCCCGCGCGCCACGCCGGGCCTCAGCATCGGCCGGCGCCACTTTCCGCTCAACGTGCCGTTCCAGAACGGTCCGCTGTCGGGCAAAGACGTGTTCGTGCCTCTCGACACCATCATTGGCGGCCCTGCGATGGCCGGCCAGGGCTGGCGAATGCTGGTCGAGCAGCTTTCGGTAGGCCGCTGCATCTCGCTGCCGTCGAACGCTACCGGCGGAGCCAAGGCGGGTGTGTTCGCCTCGGGGGCATACACGCGCATCCGCCGGCAGTTCAACATGTCGGTGGGCAAGTTCGAGGGCGTGGAAGCCGTCATCGCACGAATGGTGGGATACACCTACACCATGGACGCGGCGCGCTCCGTCACCGCGGGCGCCATCGATGGCGGTGCAAAGCCGTCGGTGCCTTCCGCAATGCTGAAGTATCACGTCACCGAGATGGGCCGGCAGGTGGCGAACGACGCCATGGACGTGCACGGCGGCAAAGGCATTCAGTTAGGCCCTCGCAACTATCTCGGCCGCAGCTACCAGGTAGTCCCGGTGGCCATCACGGTCGAAGGAGCGAACATCCTCACGCGCTCCCTCATCATCTTCGGCCAGGGCGCAGTGCGCTGCCATCCGTTCGTGCTGAAAGAGATGAACGCGGCGCGCAATCCGGACCGCAAGCAGGGCGTCGACGAATTCGACTCCGCCTTGTTCGGTCACATCGGGTTCACCATCAGCAACGCGGTGCGCTCCTTTGTCATGGCGCTAACGCACGCGCGCTTCACCCGCGTGCCAGACGTTGGCGACACCCGACGCTATTTCCAGCACATCGTGCGCTTTTCGGCGTCTTTCGCCTTTGCAGTGGACGTCGCCATGCTCACGCTGGGCGGCTACCTCAAGAAGAAAGAAAACCTTTCCGCGCGTCTGGGGGACGTGCTCTCGGCGATGTACCTCGCATCGATGGTGCTCAAGCACCATGAAAACCAGGGACGTCCCGCGGACGATCTGCCGATAGTCGAGTGGGCTTGCCGCAACCAGCTCTACAAGGCACAGGAGCAGCTGCACGATTTACTGCGCAACTTCCCCAATCGGTTCCTCGGCTGGGCCATGCGCGCGCTCATCTTTCCGGGCGGCCGCGCCTATTCCGCTCCGAGTGACCGGCTCGGCCGCAAGCTCGCCGACTCGGTGTTGACCCCGAGCGCCGTTCGCGATCGCCTGTGCCATTTCGTCTACCGCACGCTCGAGCCTGGCAATCCGCTGGGACTGTTGCAGGAAGCCCTGGTGCTGTCGCAGACCGCCGAACCCATCGAGAAGCGCATCCGTGTCGACGGTGTGAAGACCGGCAAGGTGACCGCCCTCGATGTTCCCGGGCAGATCACCCAGGCCCTGAGCGTCGGCATCATCTCCGACACCGAGGCGGCGATGCTGCGCGACTACGATCGCAAGGTCATGGAGCTCATCAGCGTCGACGACTTCGAATCGCACGAGCTGGCTGCGCAGGCGGAAGCACCGCCGGAGGTGACGCCGGCCAGCGTCTCCAGCTTTCAGGTCGCCTGAACCGGAGACGATGAACTCACCTCCCGTCCCGGTAGTTAGCCCGCCGGAGCCACCCCAGCCGCTCACGCTGGTGTGCGCCAACTGCCACGCGGCACTTAACGGCGAATACTGCGCGAGCTGCGGACAGCGGCACGAGCCGCACGTGCACACGGTCGCGCATTTCGCTAGTGAAGCGTTCGAAAGCGTTTCGCACGCCGATTCACGGCTATGGCGCACGCTCTGGTACCTGCTCGCGCGTCCCGGCTATCTCACGCGGGAGTTTTTCGCCGGGCGGCGCGTGCGCTACCTGCCGCCATTCCGGCTCTACCTCGTGATCAGCCTGGTGTTCTTCCTGACCGTGGGGTTGCCCGAAGGCGCAGCCATCACTTTCGACGATGAGCCGACCGCCGGGCGCGTCGAGAAAATGAACGCGACAGCCGAAGCGCTTGAAAAGGAAGCGGGCCCGGGAAGCGACGCACTCAGGATTGCGGCAGCCAGGATCAGGGAACAGGCCGC
The DNA here is from genome assembly GCA_035630995.1 of Steroidobacteraceae bacterium. Classification (GTDB taxonomy): domain Bacteria; phylum Pseudomonadota; class Gammaproteobacteria; order Steroidobacterales; family Steroidobacteraceae; genus CADEED01. The sequence goes on from DASQJS010000363.1 coordinate 4,648, forward strand.
GCGGGAAAAGGCGACGCTCGACTCCGCGGATCCGGTAGTTGGCGCCGACGGCCTCTCGAGCAAGAACGCGATGACCGACTTCTGCGAGGAATTCAAGAATCCGGATCCCACCGCCAGCGAGAACTACGCCAAGCTCCATGCGGCCTGCGCCAAGATCACCGAGGACGGAGGCCGGGAGCTCGCAAAGGTGGTCGTGCACAACATCCCGAAGGCGATGTTCGTGTTCCTGCCGTTGCTCGCGCTGTCGATGAAGCCTCTGTACTGGCGCCCGAAGCGCTACTACGTCGAACACCTGTTGTTCCTGGTTCACAACCACGCCTTCATTTTCCTGGTGCTGACGCTGCTCGCACTGTTCGGGATGATTCCCGTCGTGGGCGAGCACCTGGGGCTGCTCGATTTCGCCGCGTGGATCTACATGCTCTGGTACCTGTTTCGCGGCATGCGGAACTACTACGGCCAGGGCTGGTGGCTCACTTTTCTGAAGTACCTGCAGATCGGCCTCTCCTACATCTCGGCGGCCGTGATGGTCCTGGTACTGCTGGCGATGTTCAGCGCCATCACCCTCGGCTAGATCTCTGCACTGCTTGCGTGTCCGGTTCCCGCGGGTCTAAGTTGCACCCCCACGCCCAAGGAGCCTGCCGATGAAAAACCGATACCTGCCGCGTCTCGCGCTCGGTGCTGCACTCATCCTCACTGCCACCGGCGTCGCTCTCGCCGAGAGGACACCTTCAGCTGCCGGCGCCGAGGTTTACATCGTCTCCCCGAAGGACGGTGCGAAGGTCCAAGGTCCCGTGACCGTGGTCTTCGGCCTCAAGGGCATGGGTATCGCGCCCGCCGGCATCAAGTTCGACAACACGGGGCACCACCACCTGCTCGTCGATGCCGACGCGCCCGCCGATCTTTCGAAGCCGCTGCCCGCCGATGAACACAACATTCATTTCGGCAAGGGCCAGACAGAAACCACGCTGACACTGCCGCCCGGCAAACACACGCTGCAGCTACTGCTGGCGGATTCGCTGCACACACCGCACGACCCGGCCGTGATTTCGAAGAAGATCACGATCGTCATTGAGAAGTAAGCCGTCGGAAAGCAGACACGGACGAGGTGAGCCGGCCTCATGAGTGCACCGCGCGCCATCCTGCATGTCGACATGGACGCTTTCTATGCGTCGGTGGAGCAGCGCGACCGGCCCGAGTTGCGCGGCCAGCCGCTCATCGTCGGCGGCACCAGCAATCGCGGCGTGGTCGCGGCGGCGAGCTACGAAGTGCGGAAGTTCGGGGTTCGTTCCGCCATGCCGATCCGCGAGGCGCTGCGCCGTTGCCCGCACGCCATCTGCGTCAAGCCACGCATGGCGGTGTATCGCGAAGTCTCGCACCAGGTGTTCGCCGTATTCCATGAATACACGCCGGTGGTCGAAGGCCTGTCGCTCGACGAGGCTTTTCTCGATGTGACCGCGAGCCTGGCGCTCAAGGGCGACGCCGTGACCATCGCGCGGAACATCAAGCAGCGGATTCGCGCCACCACGCAGCTGGCGGCCTCGGTCGGCGTGGCGCCTAACAAACTGGTGGCGAAGATCGCTTCCGAGCTGGAGAAGCCGGACGGACTCACCGTGATAAACCATGACAACATGCACGCGATCCTGGATCCGCTCTCGGTGCGCCGACTGCCCGGCCTCGGCCGGAAGTTAGGCGAACGGGTCGAGGCCGCGGGAATCGCCACGTTCGGGCAGCTCCGGGTGGCGCCCGATGCCGTGATGTGGCCGATCTTCGGGCGGGACTCGCAGCGCATGCGCGAACGCGCCTCCGGCATCGATGAGCGACCGGTGATGTCCGAGTGGGACGAGAAGTCGATCAGCGCCGAGGAAACGTTTTTCACCGATCTCGCCGACCACGGCAGGATGCAGGCCGAAGTGCTCAGGCTGGCCGACCGCGCCGGCACGCGCATGCGCGCGCAGAATCTCGCTGCCGGGTGCGTTGCGGTGAAGATCCGGCGGGCCGACTTCACCACCTTCACCCGGCAGAAGCGATTCGAGCCGTCCACCACCGACTCACGCACGATAGCCAAGATCGCCGCCGAGCTGCTCGAGGCGTGGCTCGTCGAACAGCCGCGCGCGAAGGTGCGGTTGTTAGGCGTCGGGGTGAATCACCTGCACGCCGCCGACCAGATGGACCTGTTCGCCGCACCCGCGGCGGCCGGCGGTGGGAACACCGGCGCCAACGCCCTGGACGCCGCCGTGGACCTGATCCGCGAGCGGTTCGGCAACCTCGCCGTGCGCCGGGGCAGCGCCCTTCCCGAGGCGCGTGGCGAGGACGAACCGGCGGAGGATATGTCCGAAAAAGCCCCGGGGAAGCGTAGGCCACGCGGGCACACGCCTGGCACTCACCGGTAGTCGGCACCTGTTGAGCCGCGTTGGTAGCCCGGGCGGAAAAGTATTTTTCAGGCGTGCCGCCACTCTTAACGCCGCCGAAGCGGCGGCGTACGTTTAATATCCAGAACCAGCCTCCGGGCCGTGAATAACCATGTACGCCTCCTTTTTCGGACTCAACGAGAAGCCCTTCTCGATCACCCCCGACCCGCGCTACCTGTTCCTCTCGGAGCGGCACGCGGAAGCCCTGGCGCACCTGGTTTATGGCATCAACGAGGCGGGTGGGTTCATCCAGCTCACCGGCGAGGTCGGCACGGGCAAGACCACGGTGGTTCGTTCGCTGCTCACCCAGGCTCCCAAACACGCCGAGATCGCGCTCATCCTCAACCCGCGCATGACCCCGGCGGAGTTCCTGCTCGCCATCTGCGAAGAACTGAGGCTGATCGTGCCCCAGGGGTCCGAACGCAGCCTCAAGGATCTCGTGGACCTGCTAAGCCGGCACCTGCTCAAGGCGCACGCCGACGGCAAACGCATCGTGCTGGTGGTCGACGAAGCGCAGAACCTGGCGCCGGAAGTACTCGAACAGGTACGGCTGCTCACCAATCTCGAGACCGAGACGCAGAAGCTGCTGCAGATCATCCTCATCGGGCAGCCGGAGCTGCGCGAGTTGTTAGGCCGCGTCGAGCTGCGGCAGCTCGCCCAGCGCATCACCGGGCGTTATCACCTCGATCCGCTGTCGGCCGAAGAATCCTCCGCGTACGTGCGCCATCGCCTGCGGGTCGCCGGCGCCACGCGCGAAATATTCTCCAATGGGGCATTGCGGGAGATTCAGAGGCGCTCGGGAGGCGTGCCACGCCTCATCAATATCATCAGTGATCGTGCCTTGTTAGGTGCCTTCACCGAAGACCGCCATGCGGTCAGCGCCAGCGTCGTGCGCCGGGCTGCCGGTGAAGTTTTCGGCCGCACTTTGCATCCGCACTGGCTGCCGTGGACCGCGGCGGCGGGCGTGGGCGCGATTGCCATCGCGAGCGCGGCACTGCTGCTGCCGCGATTCCTGGTACACGCGCCCGCACCGGTGGCCGCCGTGCCGCCACCTGCGCCCGCGCCGGCACCCGTGGCGCCCGCACCCGATCTCGACAAGTTGTTAGGCACCTACGGCGCTGAAACCGATCCGGACAATGCCTTCAACAAGCTGTTTGCGTTGTGGAGCCTGCGCTACGTCGCCGGCACGGTCGATCCCTGCAGCCAGGCGCAGCAGGCCGGCATCGAATGCCTGACGCAACGCGGCTCGCTGGCACAATTGCGGCTTTTCAACCGCCCCGCGGTGCTCAATGTCATCGACTCCACCGGGCACGCTCACCAGCTCGTGCTCGCCGGTCTCGACGATGAACACGCGCAGGTGGACCTGGGCGGCGCGCAGCGCGAGATCGGCATCGGGGACCTCTCGCGAAGCTGGTTCGGCGACTATGTTCTCCTGTGGCGGCCGGCCGCCGGCGGCTCGCAGCCGCTGGCCCTGGGTGCGCGCAATGCGCGCGTGCGCTGGTTGCGCGACAGCCTGCGCCGGGTAAACGGGCTTCCGGCGGAGCCGGTGCCGAACGATCGCTTCGACCCGGAGCTCGTGACCCTGGTGGAAGAATTCCAGCGCAGGAATCGCCTGGCGGTGGATGGCATCGCCGGCGTCCAGACCCAGGTCGCGCTCGACGCGGCGCTCAACGATTCCGCCACACCTTTCCTGCGCAATAGCGGTGGTAGCTGACATGTCGTTCATTCTCGATGCACTGAAGAAATCCGAGAACGACCGGCAGCGGCAATCGTCACCGGCACTGTTCGAGGTCAAGGTCGCCGCGCCGCGCCGCAACTTCCCGCTCTGGGCCGTGGGGCTCGCGGTGTTGTTAGGCGTCAATGTCCTCATTCTTCTCTGGTTCGTGCTGCGCCAACCCGCTCCCGCGAGCTCCGCCGCGCCGGCCACCGCCGCCAGCGAAGTCGCCGGCACGCAATCGTCGAACTCGACGCCTCCCGGCATGGTCACGGTTCCCGCCACGTCGACGTACATTCCCGCGGGCGGTCCGCCGGCCGTCACGAGCGGAGGCGGTAATGGCAGCACCGACGCTGGCGTCGTGGCGCCGAGCCCCGCCCCACCGCTCGCCGGGGAACCGGTGTTGTCAGGGCTGGAACCCTCGGTCCCGCCCGACTATGACGCGCGCGACTATCGCCCCGCGATTACGCCCGCGCAGGCGAACGCCGTTGCCGCGGCACGGCGCGATTCGGTGCCCTCGCGCGACGAAGTGCTGGCGCAGGGCACGCAGGTGCCGGAATTGCGACTCGACCTGCACGTGTATGACCCGGACCCCGCGAAGCGATTCGTGTTCGTCAACATGCGCAAGCTCCGCGAGGGCGATTCCCTGCCCGAAGGTGTGCGGCTCGATGTGATCACGCAGACCGGGGCGAAATTTTCCTTCCGCGGCACGCAGTTCACGCTGGACGCGAACTAAGGCGAAGACCGCTCGACGGGCCGCTTTTCGGTCTCCCACGCGAGGTAGTCGCCTTCGAGATGCCCCAGGCGCTTGAAGCCGGCCTTGCGCAGCACGTCCTCGGCCAGCAACGTGCGCCGGCCGCTGCGGCAGTACAGGACCACTTGCTTGTCGCGCGCGGTCACGAGTTCGTCGATGCGAGACGCGAGCAGCTCGTGCGATACGTTGCGCGCACCCGGCACGTGGCCGGCCGCGAATTCGTCAGCCGTGCGTACGTCGAGCACCACGAGATCCGGGTCTTTCTGCTCGAGGCGCTTGAGCAGCTCTGCCTGGGAAACCAGCACGGTATCGGCGGCGTTGGCCGGCACGAAGCACGCAACACCCAGCAAGGCGCTGGCCAACAATGTAGTGAGACGGGTCATGAAGTTCTCCTCGATTCAGGCTTCGGCTGCCAGGCGTGCGATCTCGACTGGCGTGAGACGGTGGATGATCCATTCCTTCATCTGCCGCGCGTCCAGCGACTGGTAGAAACGCAGCGCCGGTTCGTTCCAGTCGAGCACGGCCCACTCCATGCGTCCACACCCGCGTTCCTTGGCGATGCGGGCCAGCGCCCGCAACAGCGCTCGCCCGATGCCGTGGCTGCGCTGCGCGGGCCGTACGAACAGATCTTCGAGATACAGGCCCGGCCGCCCCACGAACGTCGAAAAGTTGAAGAAATACAGCGCGAAACCCGCGGGTTCTCCCTGCCACTCCGCGATCAGCACGTGAATCACGGGGTTGGGGGATTCGAGCTCGCGCAGGAAATCCTCAGGAGTCGCCTTTGCCTCGTCGAGCAGCTTTTCGTAGTCCGCGAGCTCGCGCACCAGGCCCGCAATGACCGGTGCGTCTGCCCGCGTCGCGGGCCGGATTTTCAGCATTTGTTCCATTACTCCGCGATGTACCAGCGCATGTCTTTGTCACGCTCCAGGACGAAGCGATCGTAGGGCAGGCCCTGGCCGCTCACGTCGAAGACGGCGCGAGAACCACCCAGGTCGTATTTCGGCGAGAGCTCCTGGACCACGCGCAACGTGGTGATCATGGTTTCGCGCGTGCTCTCGCTGTTGGTGCAGGCGGTGATCAGCGTCTTCTTGGCGGATTTCGAGGTCGCCTTGTTGAAGTTGGGGCTCATGAACTGGCTGTAGTACTCCTCGCAGTGTCCCTCCGCGAGACTGGCTTCGGCACGCGCCAGCAGTTCGCTGATGCCCGGGGACAGCGGCGCCGGCCTTTCCTCGACCAGCGACCTGCCCGGGGCACCTCCCGTAGGCGGCGGCGCGGCGGCAACCCGGCCTTCGATGAGGTCATCGAGTTGCGCTTCGACTTCGCTGGGGATGATCGCGCGCCACTGCGCGCCGTACTGAGCCAGCGCGACGGTGACCAGGACTTTCACCGCTCCGCGCTCTTTCGGCTGCACGCCTTTGCCGACGACGTACACCACCTTTCCGTCGGCGACTACGCCGAGCCAATCTACTTTCTCGTACTCGCGTGCGCGAAAGCGCACCCGATCCGAAAGCGCGGCATAGAAACGCACGGGGGTCATGCTCTCGAGCTCGGCGAGCGACCGGCCCGGTCCAAACAACCGCGAACGATAGGTGTTGTCGGATCGCGAAGCTTCGGCGCGGAACAGCGTGAGCAGGCGCGTGCGCAGCTTTTCCACTTCATCGGGATGCAGCTCCTGGGCTACCGCCATCACGTTGCCGCCCGCCAGTGCGGCCAGAAATGCCTCTGCGCCCTTCTGCTGGGCGCCATTCGGACCCGCGGCGGACGCGGGAAAGCATGCTGAAGCCAACAACACGGTGAAAATCAGGGCTCTAACGCGCATTGGGCACTCCATTCGAATACGGCGGCGGCGATCATAACCGGGCCGGTAATGGCCGCCCCAACTGTGAGAGTGGTCTCGTTACCAGACATTGGTGGCGGGACGCAGTTCACGGATTACCCGCGCATTGGGCCTCTGGGCGGCCTTCCCCGATAAACTGTCATATCTTGTTAAAGTGCTTTCGCACCCTTTGTTTTCGCTGCTTTTTGCGGGTCCGCCACTACCGTCATGTTGCCGCAGTCGGAATACGAATCGCCCATGCTCGCCAATGCCGCGGCGCCGGTGGCGATTGCCGCGATTACGCAGGATCGCGCGCTGATCGGCCTGCTGCGCAGCGTGATCGACCCGACCAACGATCTCATCCTCGTCACCTCTGAAGCGGAACTCAAGCCGCATCTGAACAGCCGTCGCGTGTCCGTGGCGCTGCTCGACAGCATGTTCATCGAAGGCGACCTCGGCGCGATGGCGGAGCGTCTGCGCGAAACCTGGCCGGATCTCGTGCTCGTGGTGGTCGGCACCGCCGAAGAACAGTCGAAGGTCGCCGGACAGATCACCTCCGGCGTGGTGTATCGATTCCTGCATCGCCCGGTCTCCGCACCACGCGTGCGGCTGTTCGTCGACGCCGCCCTGCGCCGCCACGAAGTGGAAAACGTCGAGCGCACGCTCGAGCAGACGCGCCCGGACTTTTCACGCATGGAGAAGGCGGCCAAGGCCAGGACCAGTGGGCCGAGCCCGATCCGCGCCGTACTGCCCGGCCTCATCGGCGCGGCGATCATCATTGCCGGCGCCGGCTTCTGGTTCGCGCGTTCCTCCGGTGACGTCCAGAACGCCCCGCCTGCGCCTGCCGCGCAGGTAGTTAGCCCAGAGGCCGAACCGCCCGCGGCCGAACCCGCGCCGGCCGTCGCCAGCGTTCCCGAGCAGAAGACCGTCGAGTTGCCCCCGCCCGCAGATCCGGAACCCGCGCCCGTGGCTGCCGCACCGGCAGCACCACCGGAAGAAGACGTCGCCGAGCGTTTGCGCCCGGCTGCCTCACCACCAGCCGTGGTCCGGGCACCCGAAGAAGTTGCGCCGCGCACACCACCCCCGCCGGTCCTCACGTTCGAGGAACGCCTGGCTCAGCAACTGGCGCAGGCCGAATCCGCCCTGCAGCGCGGCGAGCTCGCCTCGCCGCCCGGTCGCAGCGCCGTGGACCTGTTCCGCGGTGCACTGGAGCTCGATCCGAGCAACTCGCTCGCCAAGGGTGGCCTGATCCGGGTTGCCGACAGATTGCTGACCGCCGCCGAGCGAACGCTGACCGCGGGCAATGTGGAGGACGCGCGAAGAATGGTGGCGGTTGCCGAGTCGCTGACCCCCGCCACCGCACGCGGTGCTTTCCTGACGATGCAGATCGAGCGCGAACACGAACGCGAAGCGCTGCAGCGCGCGAAAGACAGCAGCACCCAGGACAAGCTGGAAAAAGGCGCCACGTATTTGCGGCTCGCGAATGCGCGACTGCGCAGTGGTGCGCTGATCGAACCTTCCGAAGACAATGCGCGCTTTTACCTGGAGGCCGCGAGCCAGCTCCTGCCCGACGACGACGCGGGGCTCGCGGAGACCCGGCGAGGGCTGCAGAGGGCGCTGCTCGATCGCGCCTCGGCCGCCGCCAGCGACGGCAACGCCGCGGAGACCGAGCGCTGGCTGGCGAACGCCGATGACGCTGGCGCGCCACGCGCGGATATCGCCGCCATTCGCCGCTCGCTCAAGGACACGGAAATCAGCGCACGTGCCGCGAAGATGACGACGCTCACCCAGTTGTTCACCAGCGCCCTGGCGGCGAACCGGTTGCTGCAGCCGCCGAGTGACAACGCCAAGACTCATCTGCTTGGCATGATCGACCTCGATGGCAACCATCCGGCAGTGGCCAGTGCGCGCCAGGGTCTCGGCAACGCGCTTCTTGGCGAATTCCGCGGCGCAATCGCGCGCGGCGATCTCACCGCGGCCGACACCTGGCTGAACGAAGCACGCACCGTCGGCTTCACCGGAAATGAACTCAGGGCCGCGGAAGGTGATCTCGCCGGTGCGCGCGGGAAAGCAAATTCGGGCAGCAGCGTAGTCGGCGAGAGAGCGCTGGAGCGCATCGAATACGTGGCGCCGAAATTCCCGCTCGTGGCGCGCAATCGCGGCAGTACCGGCAGTGCCGGCAGTACCGGCTGGGTCGAGCTGGAATTCACGGTGTTGCCCGATGGCTCGACCGGAAACATCGTCGTCACCAATTCGAACCCTCGCCGGACCTTTGACGCCTCCGCCGTTACGGCAGTTGGCCAGTGGCGCTACAAACCGCTGATTCGCGACGGCAAGCCCGTCGAGCAGCGCGTCGCCGTTCGAATCAGATTCGCGGATCAATAGATGGACGCGCCTCGCACACAACGATTCCTGATCGTCGAGAACGACGCCAAGTACGCGGCGTGGTTGCAGCACACGGTGAGCGCCGGCTGGCCCAACGATTCCATCGTCATCATGGACTGGACCTCGTTCGGCCGCGTGCGCACCGCGATGACCGTGCGGGACTACGACATCGTGATGCTCGCGCTGGTCTTCGATGAGGGGATCGAGGAACCGACCACCGACAGCTTCGACTGGATCCGCAAGCTGCGCAGTCAGCCCGGCTTTCCCGAGATGGTCATTCTCGCCGAAGGCGGCAGCGAGCTGGCCGCCATCCGCACGCTGCGACTCGGCGCCGCAGACTATCTACCCAAGCGACTGCTGACGCCGCCTCGTCTGCAGCGTTCCCTCAAGCTGACGCTGCGCGCCATTGAAAAGGAAGCCCAGCGGCGCGCCGAGCGCAGCGCGCAAACTGCGGCCAAAGCCGAGACGGACAAACACGCCGAAAGCCTCACGGGCTCGGTGAAGGTCGCACCGCCCACCGCTTCACCGCCCGCAGCCACGCCTTCACACATCTCGACCCATACCGGCGCGAGCCTGGCGAAAGCCGCCGCGCAGGCCGCCGCGCAGACAAGCGTGCCGCCGAAACCCGCAGCCGCGCAGATGCCGCCCGTCGCACCGGCGCCGCCGCGCGCGCATATCGCCACGCACACCGGCGCCAGCCTCGCCGTGGCGGCCAAGGCCGCCCTGGCCGCGCATGCGCCGCCCAAGCTCGAGCCTTCCAACAAGGAAGCGCCGAAGGAAACGAAGCCCATCGCGCCGGAAAGCCACCAGATTCCCGGCTACACCATTCTTCAGAAGATCGGCGAGTCCGAGGCCGCTGCCGTGTACCTGGCGATCGCCGAAGACCTCGGCCACAACGTGGCGCTGAAGATCTCCAAGCGCAAACACTCCGGCAACGTCGACACGGCCGCCTCCGACACCGGTCAGCGCTCCATCATGTTCCAGCGCGAATTCGAGGCCATCGCCGCGCTCGACCATCCATCCATCATCGACCTGTTCGACTACGGCATTCACGAAGGCATCGAATACCTGGCGATGGAATATTTTCCGTGCGGCGACCTCAAGGCGCGACTGCAGAACCCGCTGACGTCCGACGAAGCCATCGCCTTCCTCAGGGAAATCGCGCGCTCCCTCAAGGTGGTGCACGATGCAGGCATCATCCATCGTGACCTCAAGCCGCCGAACGTCATGCTGCGCGACAACGGCAACGTCGTGCTCATCGACTTCGGCCTGGCGCGCAGCCTGTTGTCCGGCGACGGCAGCACGCGTACCGGCGTGCTGCGTGGCTCTCCTTACTATATGAGTCCCGAACAGGCGCAGGGCGAGGCGCTCGACGCGCGCACCGACCTGTACAGCCTCGGCGTCATCCTCTACGAAATGCTCGCGGGCAAGAAACCGTACCTCGGCGCCTCGGCAATTGATGTGCTGCAACAACACGTGATGGCGCCGGTCCCGGAACTGCCGGTGCATCACCTCGGCTACCAACCTTTGCTGGAACGACTGATGTCGAAATCTCGCGAGCAGCGCATTGCCTCCTGCGATGAACTGCTGGCCGCGCTCGAACAGATGTCGCATGCGATGAGCGATAGCGGCATCATCGATCCGGAAACCCTGGTCTCGGCCGGAGCCGGGAGCTGAGGAGGCCGAATGGAATTCAGCACCTTTCCCATCGTCGCGCTAGCCATGGCGCTGATCTGCCTGATCGGCGTCACCATCTATGCCATCACGCAGCGTGGCAGCCTCCGTTCGCGTGACGAGCAGCTGGTCGTGGCGCGTGCCCAGGCCTACGCCATGCTCGAGCTGTCGCAGGCCGGCGTATTGTTTCTCGATCGCGAACACAAGCTCATGGGCGAGGCCTCGGCCGCCGCGCCGGAGTTGTTAGGACATACCTGCGGCGCAGGCACCGCGTTCGTGCAGGTCATCGCCGACCTGGTCGACGTCCAGGTGCGGCGCCAGGCAGTCGCCTTTCTCGAATCCATGTGGAAGGCCGAGCCCGCCTCGGTAGTCGATGCCACGCAGAATCCACTCGCCAAAGTTCATTCCGGCGCCCGTCACCTGGCGATCCGCTTCGCGCGCCTGGTGGTCGACGGCCGTGTCCATCACATCATCGTTTCCATCGAGCGCATCTCCGCGCCGCGCCTGATGCCGCTCACCATCGAAGTGCCGGCGCTCAATGAAGAAACGTTCGCGAAACGGCTCGCGGGTGAAACCGGCACGCGGCCGGCGCTCAACATCGCATCGATGGCTGCGAACACCGAGCTCGTCACCGCCGCACCGGAATCAGCTGTGGCCGCGGCTCCGCCTGCTCCCGCTGCTCCTGCGGCTCCCGCGCCTGTTCCGTCCGCCGCGCACGCCAGCCCGCCGCCGGTTGCGCCGATGTCGACCGGTGAATTCGAACTCGGACCGATGGACGTCACCGAAGATTCAATTCCGTCGTTGCCCGTGCTCAGCGATGCGGCCGCCGCCGCCATGGCAAAGCTCGCGCCGGCAAGCGAGACCGTCGACAAGACCCAGAAGATCGCGACACTCTCGGCGGCATCACTGCCTTCCAATGTGCCCGCGTCCGATGCGGTCACCGCGACCATGCGCCGCCTGGACGAGGAAGAAAAACAGCTCGCGACCACCATCACGTCGCCGGACGTCGCGCAGGAAGCTTCTAAACCGAAGCCCACGACGCCCGAGCTCGACCCGTCCGGCATCATCGACCCGCCAGATCCGCGCTTGAGCGAAGTGCTCAGGGAAGTCATGCACATCGATGCCGGCCGGCTCGAGACTTTCCTGGCCGAGGCTCGCGAGAAAGCCGGGCAGCTGCGCGCCATCATGAAGCTCCCCGCGCGCGAACCGCAGGCCTTCCGCGAGAAACTGGTTTTGATCCTCGAGCTGATCCGCGGCATTCATGTGCGCGCCGAACGCATTCCAGTGCCGTCGGTGTGTGAACGCGCTGATCGGTTCGCAGCTGCGCTCAATGCCTTGCGTGACAAGCAGACGTTATCCGGCAACGACTTCCTGCCACTCGCGGTGAAGCTCGACGATCTGCTGAGCCATCTGGCCATCCTGGGTGAGGTGGTGACGCGCCTGCGCGAGTGGCGCGTTCAGAATGGCGAGAGCGGCGCGCCATCGATCGACGCCACGCAGCGGTCGGCGACGGCCACGGGCACCACCATCCGCCAACCTCTGATGCGTGACGCCGCTCCTTCAGCCACCGGCATCACGAAAGCCGCCCGGCTCTCGGACCTTTCGCAGGAAAGCCTCGACGAAATGGCCCTCTTCCTCGCCGACATGTATTCCAAGCGCGTCTCGCTCGTGGTCGTGGGACTCGAAGATGTGCCCACCCACTACCGGCGCTCAGTCGAAAAGATTCTCGGTCAGCTCATCCACAACGCGATCCGCCATGGCGTCGAGAACCCGGCGGATCGCGCGGTGCTCGACAAGCCGGAAGTCGGAACCATCGCCGTGCAGTTCGCGCGCATGGGCTCGGACGGTTACCAGCTCAGCGTCCAGGACGACGGCCGCGGACTCGATCACGACAAGATCCGCGCGGAGGCCGTTCGCCAGGGCGTGCTGAGCGCCGAGGTCGCCGCCAATATCGACACGCGCAAACTCGCGGGCCTCATTTTCCGCCCCGGTTTCACCACCGTCGGCGAAGGCGGCGCGCGCGGCATCGGCATGGACGTGGTGCGCGATCTCGTCACCAAGGCTGGGGGACGCGTCGGCATCGCGACGAAGCCCGGCGAATACACCCGCTTCCGCATTTCGCTGCCGCACGAGAAGAAGGCCTCCGACGCCGCAGTCGCGTAATTCTTCAGCTCTCGCGGGTGTGGCGGAATTGGTTGCGGATATGCGCGTTGAAAAACTCGCCTTTCGAGAACGCGCGGCTCATCGCCGAATAAGTTTCTTCCGGGACGTCGTGATACCGATAGCGCCGGCCCGAGACGAACACGAGCTCCAGCCGTTTCTGCTGCGGGTCATATCGATACGAACGGATGACGCTCGAGGGCATGTTCGAGCGACCGGTGCCGCATAGCGGAGTTTCCGCTCCGCGCACGGTGGTCAACTCGTCTGATGCTTCGTGCGGATTCCTCCGACGTCAGGCGACCGACTTCTGCTCTTTTTCCTTGTCGAAGCGGCGGCCCAGCCACCACCCGTTGACGGCCCAGGCGGCGCACACGCCGGCACCTAACAAGGCAGCCTGCGCGGGATTCATGCCGCCGGCCTTGAGCCCGTCCTGCACCTGTGCGACCACGGCATCCGAGAAGCGATATACGGTCACGTCGACGAAATTCTTCGCTTTGTACTTCGTTTCCGTGTCGAGCCGGCTCCAGAGCATTTCACGGCCCGGCCGAATGAAGGCGTACTCACCCCAGCGGCGCAGGACCATGACCGTGGCGAGCACCAGGAAGGTGCCCATGCTCGCCAGTATCAGGAAGCCACCCATGATGAGCAGCGGCAGAATGACCAGCAGCGCGGTGACACCCAGCTTTTGCGCCAGCCGCCCCGTGATGAGCACCTGCGATATGACTGTCAACGTCTGAACGATGTAATCGATGCGCGCGAACATCTGGGTTCGCTGCTCGGGGTCGTCGAACATGTCCTTCACGAGCCGCAGCTGCTCGAAGTAGAGGATCGTGTTCGCCGTGGAGATCATGATGACGAACAGCGCGATACCCATGAGGTACGGCGACTTGAGCACGATGGACACGCCGGCAAACGGATTGCCGCCGACGCCCCGCTGCGCTTGTGTCGCCCGGCCCGCCGCGGCGTCGGCGGCGGCCGCCAGGTCCGCGTGATGGCGCATCTCGGCGAGCAGTGCGCGCTGACAGAAGATGGCGATAGAAAACATCGCGGCACCGAAGAACAGGATGCCGGAAATCCCCACGTGGATGACGATGCGATCGGTCAGGAAAGGGCCGACGAGCGCGCCGGTGGTGCCGCCCGCGGCGATGAAACCGAACAGCCGCTTGGTCTGCTCGCTCCTGAACAACTCGAGCAGGAAACTCCAGAAAACCGAAATCAGGAAGAGATTGATGACGCTGATGCCGACGTAGAACACGCGCCCAACGATCATGTTGTTCGGATCGGCGCGAAACACCAGGCCGGTGGCAGCCAATGCCACTGCCACGCTTCCATAGATGGCAGGCACCAGGGTAGCGCGGCTCACGCGCGCGACCAGGAATCCATAAACCGGGATGATCGCGATGGCGAACACCGCCGTCCAGATCCAGGTGTCGCTGGTGATGGCTTCGCCAAGGATGGTGCCGACCGTCTCGCGAATCGGACGTACTGAAAAGTACCCGCCCATGACGCAGAACATGAGAGCGAACGCGGTGAACACCGCGCGCTTCTCGCCGGGCTCGATGCGGACGAAGCGTGCGAGGAAATCGTCGAACTTTTGACTCATGCGTGAAGCTTCTTCGGCCGGTTTGTTAGCGCCCGATTCTAGGCATTAGTCCACCGACAGGGCGGGTAAATTCGCCAGGTCGATCGTCAGACCCGGCCGGCTGACGGTGGCCACTGCACCGTGCTCGCGCAGCTTGACGGCCAGCGCTTCGGCCGAGGGCACTTCACCATGCACGAGATATACCGGAGGGCGGCCCGCGAAGCTGTCATACCAACGTAGCAGATCGTCCTGGTCACCATGCGCCGAGAGGCCGCCGAGCGTATGGACCTGCGCGAGACAACGCACACGCTGGCCGTGAATGCGCACTTCCGGCTGCCGGTCGACGAGCTGTCGACCCAGCGTACCCGGTGCCTGGAAGCCAACGATGACCACGTGGCACTCGGGCCGCTCCAGGTTGTGTTTGAGGTGATGGAGCACACGGCCGCCATTGGCCATTCCGGAGCCCGCGATGATCAACGCGCCGCTGCGCACATGGTTGATCGCGCGCGAATCCTCGGACGATTCCGACAATACGAGGTTCGGCAGCGGCGGCATGCCGCGAAAGTTCTCACGCAGCCGCGTGGTTTCTTCGTCGAAACGTTCCGGGTTGTTCCAGTACACCCGGCTGGCGGCGATGGCCATGGGACTGTCGAGAAAGACCTTCCACCGCGCCAGGTGCCACTCGGCGTAATGCTTCGCCAGTAGATAGAGCAACTCCTGGCTCCGGCCGATGGCGAACGCCGGCACGATGACATTGCCGCCATCGCGCTCCGCCTGCGCGAGAATCCCGCCAAGCTCACGCTCCGTGTCTTCACGGCCGCGATGCAGCCGATTGCCATAGGTGCTCTCCATGAGCACGAGATCGGCGGATTCGAACTTGTAAGGGTCCTGCAGGATGGGCGTGTCGTATTGCCCAAGGTCGCCCGAGAACACGAGCTTGCGGCGGGTTTCGCCCTCACTCGCCCACAACTCCACGCTGGACGAACCGAGAATGTGCCCCGCATCGCGCACCCGCACGACGACCCCGGACAGCAGCCCGCGCTGCGTGTCGTAAGGCATCGGAACGATCTGCCGCAGCGTCGTCTCGACATCATCGAGGTCGTACAGCGGCTCGATGCGTTCCCCGTGCCGTGCTGCGCGCTCGGAGTCGCGCAGCGCCAGGCTCGCCGAATCCCGCAGCAGGATGGGCACCAGGTCGGCGCAGGCCTTGTTGGTGTAGATAGGCCCGCGATAACCGCGCTTGACGAGCAGCGGCAGGCGCCCGCAGTGATCGATGTGCGCATGACTCAGGACGACGGCATCGATAGCCGCGGCTTCGAAGGGAAACGGCAGCCGGTTGCGGGCCGGCGCATCGTGGCCGCCCTGGATCATGCCGCAGTCCAGCAACAGGTCCCGGCCCGCCACCCTCAGGATGTGGCAGGAACCGGTCACTTCGCCCGCAGCGCCGAAAAATTCCAATTGCATGCGGGGCATACCTTAACATCGCCGCATCCCGAACATTCCGGAGCGCGCCATGGACACCAAGTCATCCTCGGGTTTCGACCGTCGCACTTTCCTGACGGCCGCGGTTGCCACCGGCGTCGTCGGCGGTGGACTGGTTCTGGGCATCCGGTATGCGAATCGGCGCGAGGAAGCGGCAGGTGCTGCCGCATCCGGTCGCACGCTGGCTCCGAATGCCTTCGTGCGCGTGGCGCCGGACGACACCATCACCGTGGTGATCGGCAAGGCGGAGATGGGCCAGGGCATCTACACCGGCCTTGCCATGGCGCTGGCGGAAGAGCTCGACGTGGATCCGAAGCGCGTGGTCGTGGAGCTTGCCGGCGCGGATCCCGCATTCAACGTGCCGGGCATGCCCATCCAGATCACCGGCGGCAGCATGAGCACCAGCACCACCTACACGCAGCTGCGCGAAGCGGGCGCCCGCGCGCGCGCCATGTTGTTAGCCGCCGCGGCGCAGAAGTGGAATGTGGACGCCGCCGAACTCACAACCTTTGACGGCAAGGTCAATCGCGGCTCGAAGAGCCTCACGTATGGCTCACTGGCCGATGCCGCCTCGCAACTTCCCGTTCCCGAGAAGGTGACGCTCAAGGATCCGGCGCAGTTCCGTTACCTCGGCAAGCCGATCAAGCGGCTCGACGCGCCCATGAAAGTGGACGGTAGCGCCAAGTTCGGCCTCGACATGCGCGTACCGGGCATGGTGTTCGCGGTCATTGCGCGCCCGCCCGTAATCGGCGCGACGCTCGGGAACGTGGATGACAGCGCCGCGCGCGCCGTTTCGGGCGTTGTCGACGTGAAAACGATTCCCGCCGGCGTGGCGGTCTACGCCACGAACACCTGGGCAGCAAAGCGCGGCCGCGACGCGCTCAAGCTCGACTGGAACGAAGGACCAGAGGCGAACTACTCCACCACCGCGCAACGCCGCGAATATCAGCGCCTGCTCGGCAAGCCCGGTGCCGTCGCGCGAATCAGCGGCGATGTCAAAACCGCGTTGAGCTCAGCCGCCAAGCGCATGGACGTCGAATACGAGCTGCCTTATCTGGCTCACTCGCCAATGGAACCGCTCAATTGCCTGGCCGACGTGCGTAGCGACGGATGCGACCTGTGGCTGGGCACGCAGATGCAAACGACAGATCGCGATGCCGCGGCCCGTGAGCTCGGACTCGAGCCGTCCAAAGTGACGCTGCACAACATGTTTCTCGGTGGCGGCTTCGGGCGGCGCGCACAGCGCAATAACGAAGTGGTCATCGAAGCCGTTCAGTTGTCGAAGGCGATCGGCAAACCCGTATTGAGTGTGTACACGCGCGAAGACGACGTGCGTGGTCTCTCCTATCGCCCGCACGTGATGTCACGCGTGCGTGGCGGTGTCGATGCCGCGGGAATGCCCGTGGCCTGGCAGCAGACCATCGTGAGCCAGGGTGTGCTGCGCGGCGGCTGGACCGACGCCTTCATTCCGAAGGGTCAGGCATACGATCAGTCGAGCGTCGAAGGCGCCTCGGACATGCCGTATGACATTCCCAATGTGCAGGTGGACACGCACGAAGGCACCAGCAAAGTGCCCGTGTTGTGGTGGCGCTCGGTGGGCCATTCACACACCGGGTTCACCGTGAACTGCGCGCTCGATGAGCTCGCGGTGCTTGGGGGCCAGGACCCGGTCGAGTTGCGCCGCAAGTTGTTAGCCGGGAAACCGCGTGTGCTGGCGGTGCTGAATGCAGTGGCGGAGTCGAGCAACTGGGCCGGCGGCGCGCCCGCGGGTCGTGGCCGGGGCGTGGCACTGCAGGAGTCTTTCGGCAGCATCGTCGCCGAGGTCGCGGAGGTGTCGGTGGAAGACGGCGCCGTACGCGTACACAAGGTGTGGTGCGCCATCGATTGCGGCTTCGCCGTGCATCCCGAGGGCGTCAAGGCGCAAATGGAGAGTGCCATCAACTACGGCCTCACGGCCGCGTTGTACGGCGAGATCACCTTCACCGGCGGCAAGGTGGACCAGAGCAACTTCCACGACTACCAGATCCTGCGCATCAACGAGGCGCCGGAGATCCATGTGACCATCGTGAACAGCGGTGAGCAGATGGGCGGCGCCGGCGAGCCCGGAACTCCGCCG
>DASQJS010000364.1:0-10587 GCA_035630995.1 Steroidobacteraceae bacterium
AGCCGGTGCACGCCCGTCTCGGTACGCAGCCAGCCGTACGCGTAGTCGCCCTTGATCTCGATGGTGGCGCTCTTCATGCCCGCGACTTCACCGGCCTGTGAGTCGATGACTTCGGCATCGAAGCCGCGCGACGCCGCCCACTTGAGATACATGCGCAGCAGCATCTGCGCCCAGTCCTGGGCCTCGGTGCCGCCCGCGCCCGCCTGGATGTCGAGGAAGGCGTTGTGTGAATCCATCTCGCCGCGGAACATGCGCTTGAACTCGAGCTTGCGCACGTCGGTTTCGATTTTGCCCGCGTCGCGTTCGATCTCGGCGGCCATGCCTTCGTCGTTCTCGCTCTCGGCGAGATCGAGTAGCTCGACGGCGCTGGTGACGGCGCCCGTGGCCTTGTCCATGTCGACCAGGTCCGCCGTGAGGCGTGCGCGTTCCTTGCCCAGTTCCTGGGCAACCTCGGGTTTGTTCCAGATTGCGGGGTCTTCGAGCTCGCGGCTTACTTCTTCGAGCCGCTCTTTCTTTTGGTCGTACTCAAAGAAACCCCCTCAAGGAAGACATACGTTCCTCGAGATCTTTGAGCTGACGTTTCAGCATGTTGATTTCCATAGGGCGCGGAGTCTATCTGAGCGCGCGCTCCATGAATATCGACAACGGGTCGGGTTTGTAGGGTGGAAACGCAGGAATTTCCTTGAAACCCGCGCGCCGGTAAAGCTTGAGCGCGCCGACGCTGACATTGCCGGTTTCGAGGCGCGCCAGAGGCAGCTTTTCCGCGCGTGCCCAGTCGAGCAGCTTGACGAGCATCGCAAGCGCCATGCCACCGCCGCGCGCCTTGGGCTTGAGGTACATGCGCTTCAATTCTGCCCAGCCGCCGCAATTCTTCGCCGCGCCGCAACCGACGAGTTCACCGTCCTGTTCAACCACCAGGAATATGGCTCGCGCTTCCGCGAGGGTCTCCGGCGCATCGAAATGATTGCTCTCCGCCGGATACAGCGCGGAGTTGAAGGCATCCAGCTCCGCAATGAGCGCGCGTACGCGCGCGTCGAGAGGATCACCTTCACGAATCGTGTACGTACCGGTGGTCATGGCAACACGTGGTCGACGAGCAGCTGCAGACGGCGCTCGCCCTTGTATTCGTTGATGTCGAGCCGGTAGACCAGCTGCACATCGCCTTCGGGCAACGCCGTGTTCTCGTCGCTGCCTTTGAAATTGAACGCGATGGCGTCGAAGTTGCGCGACTGATCGCCCGTGGTGACCCACATCTTCAGATGTTTGTCGCCCACCACGCGTGCGTTCTTGATGGCGAACCTGCCGTCAAAGGACGGCTCGGGAAATGCCTGGCCCCAGGGACCGCCGTCGCGCAGCGCCTGCGCGGTGTCGAGCGCGATTTCGTCGCTCGTGAGCTCCCCGTCGGTTTCCACGCGGTTCGACGGAATGGACGGATCGCGCCAGCGCGCCACTTCTTCATCGAAGGCACGCGCGAAGGCATCGAGGTGTTTCTCTTCCAACGACAGCCCCGCGGCCATCGCGTGACCGCCGAAACGGTTGATGAGCTCAGGATGCCGCGTGGCGATGCCGTCGAGAACATCGCGAATGTGAATGCCGGGAACCGAGCGTGCCGAGCCACGCAACGTGCCATCGGCATTGCGTGCGAAGGCGATGACCGGGCGACGCACGCGATCCTTGATGCGACTGGCCACGAGGCCGACGACACCCTGGTGCCAGTCGGCGTCGAACAGGCACACGCCGTGACGCGCGGGCGCATTGGCCGCCGGGTCGCGCAGGCTCTTAACCGCCGCCAGCGCCACGCCCTGCATGCGCGCCTCGATCTCGCGGCGCTCAACGTTCAGCTGATCGAGTCGCGTGGCGAGCGCCATCGCCTCGGCTTCGTTGTCCGCCAGCAGGCAGCGAATGCCGATCGACATGTCATCGAGCCGACCCGCCGCGTTGAGTCGCGGCCCGATCGTGAAGCCAAGATCCGCCGCGGTGAGCGCGGCGATCGGTCGCTTGCCGATTTCGAGCAGCGCACGGATGCCGGGGACGGCGCGTCCGGCGCGAATGCGACGAATGCCCTGCGCCACCAGCACTCGATTGTTCACGTCGAGCGGCACGAGATCGGCGACCGTGCCGAGCGCGACGAGGTCGAGGAAGTCCGTGACTGGCGGCATCACCACCGTGCCGCGCGCATCGATTTCGCGGCGCACAGCGGCCATCACATAGAAGGCGACACCCACACCGGCGAGCGCGCGCGAGCCGAACGTGCTGCCCGGAACGTTGGGATTGACGATGACATCGGCATCCGGCAATGAGGCTCCCGGCAGGTGATGATCGGTCACCAGCACCTGGATGCCGCGCGCCCGCGCTGCCGCGACCCCGGCGTTGCTGGAAATACCGTTGTCGACCGTGACGATGAGTGATGGATTCCGCTCGGCGGCCAGCCCCACGATCTCGGGCGTCAGCCCATAACCGAATTCGAAACGGTTGGGGACCAGGAAGTCCACGGACGCGAATCCCCAGGCGCGCAGGCAACGCACGATCAAGGCGGTGCTGGTGGCGCCATCGGCGTCGAAGTCTCCGACCACGAGAATGCGGCGTTCGAGATGCTGAAGAATAAGCGCGGCCGCCGTTTCGACACTATCGAGCGAGCCCACCGGCATGAGTCTGTCGAGCGTGAGCTCGAGCTCCTGGCTGTGGCACACGCCGCGCGCCGCGTACGCACGTCGCAGAACCGGATGCAGCGCGAGATCGGTGATTTCGTTGCCGCGAGCCGCGCGTCTTTCGATGACCAGTTCCATGGCGCGATTATGCCTTTGCCTCGGGAAGGTGGCGGGCAAGCTGGTCGAGCCACGAAGAACGCCGGCGCCAGATTCGCCAGCCGGAACCGGTGGAGATGCGAAACCATCGGTCATTGGCGATGAGGTCGAGGCTGTCGAGGCCTCCCTGATTGAGCGCTTCGCGGGCCGGACCGAACCAGTTTGAATCGAGCGCCGCAAGTGACTCGCCCTTTGTCCCGCTCATGGGCGCGAGTTCGACCACGCATCGGCTTTCGCCGGCGTCCAATGCGGCGAATGACACCGGTGGCGCAGGCACCGGCGAGCCGGCGAGCGCGGATAGATAAGCATCGCCACCGAAGAAGCGCGGCGCTGCATGTGGGCTGGTATTGACGTTCACCGGCATTGATTCCCCGCCTCCCCACAACCAGAACGCGGATATGCGCCGCTGGCGTTGGAGTTCGCGAGCGGTATTACCGGGAGCGCCGTGAAGCCACATCTCGATCTCGGTTCCAAGCCGACGAAGCTCACCCGCCGAAGGGCCCGTAGGCAGTGCACGGCCGATATCGGCATCGAGCAAACGCGCCGGATCGACGCTGGCAACGCGCGACGCGGACGCGCCGCTCAACAGGAAACCACGCTCGCCCGAATCATGCAGCGCGTACTCCGGTCCGAACGCGCGAGTGAAGTCCTGCCGCCAGCTGTCGCGCTCGTCCGCAGTCAGGCGAAGCAATCCCCGGTCGGCAAGCCGCACATGATCGATGCGCGCTTCGAGATGCACCGGCGTGGCGAGCCACGCATTGCTCGACAAGGAATCGGGTAATCCTTGCGCGCATGCCTGCGCCACGGTCATGCGTGCCAGATCGACACGGCCGAGATCCGCGCTCAACCACGAACGCCAGTCGCGGACGCGATCGACGCGCCCGGCGAATCGAAGCAGCCAGTCGAGGTGTGGCAGGTCGAGCGCGGCCGGAAGGCCGGCGCCGCGCCCGGCTGCTTCCGACGGAAGGTAGAGATCGGAGAGGATCAGCGAGAGGCGGCGCATGGCGGTATCGTATCGGACCCATGAAGTTCACTCAGCAACGCCCCGACGGCATCAACCTCATCAGGCGCTACGGTGCCGACTTCATCGCCATTGGCGAAAGCGAGATTCGCGAGAGCTGCATCGTCAGCGCCAGCTCGCTTTCGCCGTGGGCGCCGCGTTCGGTCGGTGAACTCACTCCCGAACATTTCCTGCCCCTGTTCGCGCTCGAGCCGGAGGTGGTGGTTTTGTCGACCGGCGTGCGCCAGGTGTTTCCGCGTGCTTTTCTGCGAGCAGAATTTGCGACGCGAAAGATAGGTCTCGAAGTGATGGAGATCGGCGCGGCCTGCCGTACCTACAACGTGCTGGTCAGCGAAGAGCGGAAGGTGCTGGTGGCGATTCTGCTTCCGGGTCCCTCGAAGGGACCCGAGTGAAGACACAGGGGGAGAAAGTTGTTTAGCGAGGCCAATGGTTCGAAGCTGACAGACTCGAATTACTGGCGAATTTTTTCTTCTTCTATTCGGCTTGTTCTACTTTTTGCCGCGACTTCCCCGTTCTCCCCTGTGCCTTCACCCGGAACCCCTCGCAAACTCTTACGAGTGTCTCTGTCGGCGGGCGGCGACATGAAAACATGTTAAATCCTGACTGACAAGCCTGCGCACTTGTGCCCTCACAACTCTCGAGAATTGCGGGCACATTTCCACTTGTAGAAACAACAAGTTACAGCACAGACCGTATGCGAGAACTTACTCGAATACTGCGCTGCAGCCTGGAGTCAGGCCGTACCGCCGAGCATGGGAACGAAGGCCACCGCGCCTAACACCTCGCGTTCCAGGTGCTCGTCGCGACGCGTGTAGCGAATGAGTTGCTGGGACCCTTCGGGGCCCACGGGGACGATGAGGCGTCCCTTGTTGGCGAGCTGCGCAAACAGCGCCTCGGGAACCGCCAGCGGCGCCGCCGCGACCAGGATTCCATCGAATGGCTTCTGCGACTTCCAGCCGGTGGTTCCATCACCGTGTTTGAGCATCACGTTCTTGATGCCGAGCTCGCGGAGCGTCGCCTTCGCGCGCTTCGCCAGCGGCGCAATGCGCTCGATGGAGTAGATCTTCTTCACGAAGGGCGCGAGCACCGCGGTCTGATAGCCGCAGCCCGTGCCGACCTCGAGCACTTTGCCGATCTTGCGTCCGCCTTCGACCAGGGCTTCGGTCATGCGCGCGACGATGTAAGGCTGCGAAATGGTCTGGCGAAATCCGATGGGCAGCGCAGTGTCTTCATAGGCGCGCGACGCCAGCGCTTCATCGACGAAGATGTGGCGCGGCACGTTGCGTATGCGATCGAGCACGGCGGGATTGGCAATGCCCTGGTCGCGCAGACGTTGCACCAGCCGGTCGCGTGTGCGCGCGGAGGTCATGCCGATGCCGGCCTGGCGATTCTCGTTCACGCGTCGGGCCCGAACCAGCTGCGCAATCCATCGAGTGCCGCATGGTTGGTGAGATCGACGGTGAGCGGCGTGACGGAGACGTAGCCTTCGGCGATGGCGTGAAAATCCGTACCGGGTCCCGCATCCTGGCTGGCGCCCGCGGGCCCCACCCAGTACACCGGACGTCCGCGCGGATCCTCGGCCTTGATCACCGCTTCGGAGCGATGGCGATTGCCGAGTCGCGTGACCTTGATGCCCTTCACCGCACTCACGGGAAGGTTCGGAACATTCACGTTGAGGATGGTGGCACGACCGCCGAGCGTGAGCGGCGTGGCGCTCAGTCGTTCGACGATCACTCGCGCGTAATGGGCGCCGGTCTCGAAGTAACGTGTGACGTCGCCGCGCAAACCGTCGGTGTGCAACGAGACCGCGACGGCAGCCTTGCCGAGAAAGCGGCCCTCGGTGGCCGCCGCCACCGTACCCGAATACAACACATCGTCGCCGAGATTCGAGCCGTCATTGACGCCGGAGACCACCATGTCGGGTTCGAACGGAAAGAGTCCGGAGACGGCGAGGTGCACGCAATCTGTCGGCGTGCCCTCCACGAAGTAGACGTCGGCTTCCGCCTGCCCCACACGCAATGGAAGTTCGAGCGTGAGCGAGTTGCTGGCGCCGCTGCGATTCCGATCGGGCGCCACCACTGTCAAATCCCCGAGGCCCTTCAACCCCTCGCGCAGCGCCTTGATGCCCGCAGCACGGTAACCGTCGTCGTTGGATATGAGGATTCGCACCGGCGCGCAATATACTCAATGCGTCAACGCGGAGGTAGCTTGAACGGCAAACGTACCCAACGTGACGAGAAGGCGGATGCGGAGGTGTTTCGCGACGCGATGCGAGGCGTCAAGCCGATCGCGACCCGCACTCGCGTGCCGCCCGCCAAGCGCAAGCCGCCGCCGAAGGCGCGATTCACCGCTGCCGATCGCGCCATGGTGCTGGTGGAAAGCCTGCAGGGACCCGGCCTCGATGAGATCACCGACACCGGCGATGAAATCTCGTTCCGCCGCAACGGCGTGCAGGACGACGTCATGCGCAAGCTCAAGCGTGGTGAATACCGCGTCGAAGAAGTGTGCGATCTGCACGGCCTGCGCGTCGAAGAGGCCAAGGCTGCCCTGCGGGAATTCCTGGCCGACGCACTGGCGCACAACCTTCGCTGCGTGCGCATCATCCACGGCAAGGGCATGAATTCGGGGCCGCGCGGACCGGTCATCAAGACCGCGGTGAACATGATCCTGCGCAAGACGGCGCCAGTGCTGGCATTCACGTCGGCGCGGCGAGTCGACGGCGGCACCGGCGCCATCAACGTCTTGTTATCGAAGGGTGCCGGGTGAGGAAAGTGGGGAGTGCGGTCACTCCCCACTTTCCTCACCCGGCACCCTTCAGGGACGCCTTGCTCAGCGCTTCTTGAGGAACATGGCCTTGAGGCGTTCTTGGGTCGCGGGCACGAACCACATGTCGACCCCCATCGCGCTGAACTCACGCTCCTGGATCAGCGCGTGGCCCGGATTGCCGAAGAGGTCGACCAGATCGCGACGCACGAGTGCGCGCGTGCGCAGCATCGGCTCGCGCGGCAGAGTGCAGATCTCGCGCGCCACTTCGAGCACGCGCCCCGGGACCTGCTCGGCGTCGCAAAGCTCATCCACCAATCCCATTCGCAGCGCCGTCGCCGGGTCGATCAACGCGCCACGCGTGAGCAGTTGCGCGGCGTGACCACCAACCAGACGCTTGAACGCGCCGTGAATCACTCCGCCGGGAAACAACCCCACCTGCACTTCGTTGAGTCCGATTCGGAACTCACCCCGCGCCATGACGCGATAGTCGCCATGAATCGCGAGTACCGTGCCACCGGCCGGGCAGTGGCCGGTGAGGCCAAACACGACCGGCGCGGGTGACGCGGCGATGGCGCGCTGCAGGCGCCACAGGTCGACGAACAATGCGGCAATGCCCTCGCGATCCAGGCCCAACATGCCCGGCACGTCGAGGCCGCCGGAGAAAATGCCGGGCTGCCCGGTGACCACGATCGCCGCGTCGTCTTTCGCCGCGCCGATGGCCTCGATGAGTTTGCGCACCAGCTCCCCGTTGAGAGCATTCACCGGCGGACGTGCGAGCTTGATCATCCGGATGCGCCCGGAATCGGGTGAGCCTTCGGCAACGTACGTTTCGCTGATCTCGAGCATGGTCATTCCCCAGTAGCGGCGCTCGCGATGATCTCGCGAAGCACGGTCGTCGCAAAGCTTCCTGCCGACAAGGCGAATCGCAGCCGCAAAGTGTCGCCTGAATATTCGTGCTCGAGGTTCCGGACGCGGATTCGCAATGCGCGCCGTTCCGATTTCATACCTTCTGCGGAGATGACGGACAGCGCCTCGGGGAATTGCGCCGAGACTGCCTCTTCGAGCGCCAGCACCTCGCCGGTAGCCAGCGACTGTCCCGCGCCAGCCAGCGGCGCCGTGGGATGTACGTCGAGCGCGGTGCAGCGTTGTTCGAGTTCCGGGTCGACCTGGGCCACGGCAAACACGCTGCCGCGGCCGTCGAGATTCGCAACGTCCCCGGTACCCAGTCGGTTCCAGGTGCCCCGCACCACGCGCTCCGCGAGGATGCCGTTGAAGATGACGCTGCGCGCGGCCGACAGCATGAAACCGGCATCATCACGACCTCGCCGTTCACGCCTTCCGCTTCGCCCACCCTCTTCCGGTTTCTGAGCCAGCTGTTGCGCGGTGCGCAGCACCTGCCCCAGGTTGCCCGCCTCGCGTCCAAAGCGCTGCTCGCCAAAATAGTTAGGCGCGCCGCCGCTGGCGATGCTCTGCAGGCGCTGGTTCAGCACGGCGGGGTCACACGCCAGCCCGCGCACGGTGATCACGAAACGATTGCCCTCGAGCGCGCCGCGCGGCAGTTTGCGCTGGTGCGGCGCCGCGCTGAGCACTTCATAACCTTCGCCCTTCAGCCCGGTGAATTCCTCGGCCGCGCGTTTGCCGCGCGGCACCGTGAAGTGCTGTGTCGTCACCGCATTGCGGTCCTTGAGACCCGCGAAGCCCACCTCGAATGGCTTGACCCCGGCGGCGCGCGCCAGCTCGCGCGCGACCCATTCGGTGTTTGCGCCGCATTTGCGCACGTGCAGCAGCGCATGCGGCCCTTCGCCTCCGGCCGAAAAACCGAGTATTTCGTCCACTTCGAAGTCTTCGGGAGTAGTGCGCAGCACACCGCTGCCGACCGGTGCGCCCCAGGCTGCAGGCGGCGCCAGCGCGGCGCGCCGCCAATGGTCGGGAATCATTCCAGCAACACGATGGCTTGTGCCGCCAGCCCTTCATTGCGACCGATGAAACCCAGATGCTCGGTGGTGGTGGCCTTGATGTTCACCTGGTTTTCGGTGACACCCAGCATCTGCGCCAGCGAACGGCGGATCTCGAGGCGATAGGGTGACACTTTGGGTGTCTGCGCCAACAGCGTGATGTCGGCGTTGCTGATACGCAGCTTGCGCACGCTGAGCATGTCGAGCACCGCCGCGACGAAACGCCGGCTGTCCGCGCCCTTCCACACCGGATCCGTGTCGGGGAAGTGCATGCCGATGTCGCCCAACCCGGCCGCGCCTAACAACGCGTCACACAGGGCATGCAGTACCACGTCGCCATCGCTGTGCGCCACCACGCCGCGCGTGTGCGGAATCCGCACGCCGCCGAGCACGATCGAATCGCCCGGGCCGAAGGCGTGCACGTCGAAACCGGAACCGATTCGCATCACTTGATCTCCTGCGCCGCGCGCACGCTGAGTATGGCGGCGGCCAGCGCCAGATCGTCCGCCGTGGTCACCTTGATATTGTCCGCGCGGCCGGCGATGAGCATGGGCCGCTGGCCGCTCCACTCGATGGCCTGGGCTTCGTCCGTCGGGGTCTTGCCCGCCTCGAGCGCCGCTTCGATCGCACGCAACAACACGCCGCAACGAAACACCTGCGGTGTCACGGCACGCCAGAGCCCGTTGCGATCGATGGTGGAATCGACATGCGTCGAGTGCGCGCCCGGCTCCAGTGCACGCTTGAGCGTGTCCGCGAGCGGCACCGCCAGCAACCCGCCGACCGGATGCGAGGCCAGTTCGCGTTTGAGCTGTTGCAGGTCCGAGACTGATAAACATGGTCGCGCGGCGTCGTGGACCATGATCCAGTCATCCGGGCGAACTCGCGCCGACAGCGCACGAAGCGCATTACGCACCGTGTGCGCACGCTCCTCGCCGCCTTCGGCGGTCTCGATGAGCCGCGAACGGCGAGCCGCGATGACGGGCCACAGCGAGTCGTCCGCTGCGACCGCCACCACGATGCCGGCACAGTCCGGGTCCGACTCGAACGCGCTCAGCGCGTGCTCGATGACGGTCGAACTACCAAGGGCCGCGTATTGCTTTGGAACGGATGCGGAGAACCGGCGGCCGCTGCCCGCGGCCGGGATGACGACGAAATAGCGCATGGGCGCGTAGCTTACGTCAGCGGGCGGCGGTCTTCGTCTGTTCGGCCGGGCGCGTCGGCAGCGCAGTGCGCGGGCGGACGGGGACCACCTGGTAGAAGGTTTCGTTGCGGCCAATCATGCCGAGCTCGCTGCGCGCGCGCTCTTCGATGGCCGCCATGCCCGCCTTCAGATCCGCGACTTCGGCGATGAGCTGCTGGTTGCGCTCGACCGCCTCTTCGTTCTCGGATTTCTGGCGCTCCACCGCCTCCGACAGGCGGGTGAGTTCGCGCACGCCATCGCCGGACAGCCAGACCCGGTACTGCAGCAGCAATACGACCGTGAGCAGTACGCCCGTGAGCCACTTCATGAAAAGACCTTCCCCATTGCCACTAGACTAAACTAAACTAAGTTCACTGTGAAGACCGCCAAGATCAATATTCACGAGGCGAAGACTCACCTCTCGAGGCTCATCGAAGATGTGGCCGGTGGCAGCGAGATCCTCATCGCCAAGGGTGGGCGCGCCATGGCCCGGCTCGTCCCGCTGCGGCGCGACGACACGCCGCGCCGGCCGGGGCTCCTCAAGGGCAAGCTGCGCATCGCCGACGACTTCGAACGGCCCTGGACCGAAGGCATAGCCCCGGCCTGATCCGGGTGCCCTCCCCTACCCCGCCACCATGCGCCTGCTGCTCGATACGCAGATCTATCTCTGGTGGCTGGCGGACTCGCGCAAGCTGGCCAAGGCCACGCGTGAGCGCATCGAGGCGGCGGACGAGGTCTACGTCAGCGCCGCGTCCATCGTGGAGTGCGAGCAGAAGATCACGTCCGGCCTGCTGGAGGCCGACGCGGACGAACTGGCGCGCGGCATTCGCGCCAGCGGGTTTACGGAGCTGCCCGTGCGCG
>DASQJS010000365.1:0-3812 GCA_035630995.1 Steroidobacteraceae bacterium
CGTGGGGTTACACGCCTCTTTTCTGACGAACGGAGCGGCGGCGCGTCGGTGCACGATCGAGCGACGGGTGGCCCTGCATGCGATGAGCGAGTGGGCCGGGATACCTGGCCTCGTTAGGCACGAAGCCGATCCCTGCGACATCAGGACTCTTCGCAAGCTCCAAATCGAACTACGCCAGAGTGTCTTCGCGTGTGTCGGCGGCCCGCAATCTGTGGCGATGCCACCCTGAACGAAGGGCCCGGCGAAAAGCGAGTCTCATCGCATGCAGGGCCGCCCGTCGCTCGACCCTCCACATACGAGCCACGTCCCCTTCTCCAAGCAAAAGAGGAATGTCCCCACTAAGTGGCGACGGCATCCTTCGCGCTATTGATCCAAACGCCTTCCGCCAGCGTGGTGGCAAATGCCGCACCGACGATGCCCGCATTGGCCCGCAGCGCACCCAGCTTGATCTTGCTCGGCACCCGCAGGTCGTCGCAGAGATTCGGATGGTCGGCGGTGATGCCGCCGCACAGCACGATGAGATCGGGCCACAGCAGCGCGTGCATGCGGTTCAGCACGTAGTTGAGTTCGGTCATGTACGCGCCCCACTCGAGTTTGCGCTCGATGCGCGCCCGACCGGAGGCGCGGGCTTCGGCTTCCATGCCGTCGAATTCCATGTGGCCGAACTCGGTGTTAGGCACGAGTTTGCCGTCGTGGAACAATGCGCTGCCGATTCCGGTACCCAGGCTCAGGACGAGAACGGTGCCACAGACATCGCGCGCGGCGCCAAAGTGCACTTCGGCGAGGCCTGCCGCGTCGGCGTCATTGATGGCGACCACTTTGCGCTTGAGCTTGGCGGCGGCGGGTTCGGCGAGGGGCTGGCCGATCCACGACTTGGCGACGTTGGCCGCGGAGTAGACGGTTCCACCGACGACGACGCCGGGAAACGTGACTCCGGCCGCGAGTTGAGCTGTGCCTTCGGGCACCGCGGCGACCATGGCGTGCAGCATTTCGCTGACCGCGGACATGGCCGGCGAGGGTACGGAATGGCGTTCGCCGATCAGGCATCCCCTGACCAGGTCAACGACGGCCGCCTTGATCGACGAGCCCCCGATATCAATACCAATTGCTTGTCGGTGCATTCCGCGTTAACTCGAAGCCATTGTGGTGCACCGCGAAGAATTCGGACCCGGTCACGTAGAGTTACTGTGCCCATCCTCGCGGGGTGCATATGATACCGATACAACGGCTCCAACATGGCTTTTGCATGCATTGTCGGGGCGTCAAGAAAAATGTCCTGAAATGTCTCGTAAGCAAGTGAAAGGTAGTTCGAGTGCAGAATGAGCCGACGCTGACATCCGGCGCGATCCTCAGGCGTGGATCGCTGCGTGCGGCGATTTACGACCGCCTGACGCGCTCGTTGGGCAAAGAGCCCGAAACCGCGACGCCGCGTGACATATACGATGCGCTATCACTCGCCGTGCGCGAGGAATTGTCCGCCCGTTGGCTTGCGACGCAGCGACGCGTTGCCCGCGCTCGCGTCAAGCGCCTGTGCTACCTGTCGGTGGAATTTCTTCCGGGCCGCTCCCTGCTGAACGCCCTGTCGAGCCTCGATTCGGAACTGATCGACGAGGCGCGCACCGCTGTTGCCAGCATGGGACACGACTTCGACGCCGTGATCGCGCTCGAAGTGGATCCGGGTCTGGGCAACGGCGGCCTCGGCCGGCTCGCGGCGTGTTTCCTCGATTCGCTGGCGACTTTGCAGTATCCGGCGACGGGCTACGGCATCCGTTACGACTACGGCATCTTCACTCAGTCCATCGACACCGATGGCGCGCAACGCGAATCCGCCAGCACGTGGTTGCGATTGCACAACGTGTGGGAAACGCCGCGATCGGACGCGCGATACATCGTGCGTTTCGGCGGCCGCGTCGTGAATACACACGACGTCGGCGGCGTGCAGCGTTCACGCTGGGTCGAAACCCAGGACATCCTCGCCGTTGGCTTCGATCAGCTGGTGCCCGGCAATCGCAGCCCCACCGTGAACCACCTGCGCCTGTGGTCGGGGCGCGCGCTGCAGCCGTTTCACATCGAGGATTTCAACGCCGGCAACTATCCGGCCGCGGTCGAAGACCAGATCGACGCGAAGAATCTGTCGCGCGTGTTGTACCCCGACGACTCCACGCCGCAGGGCAAGGAGCTGCGCTTCAAACAGCAGTACTTCTTCGTCAGCGCCAGCATCCAGGACATCCTCGCCACGCACCTCGCCGAGGAGCGCGC
This sequence comes from Steroidobacteraceae bacterium, assembly GCA_035630995.1. Classification (GTDB taxonomy): domain Bacteria; phylum Pseudomonadota; class Gammaproteobacteria; order Steroidobacterales; family Steroidobacteraceae; genus CADEED01. Next base: position 2,260 of record DASQJS010000365.1, read on the forward strand.
ACTGGAAGACCTGCCGACCTCGCTCGCCGTGCAGATGAACGATACGCATCCGACGCTCGCCATCCCGGAGCTCATGCGGTTGCTGATGGATCAGTACGACATGCCGTGGGCCGATGCATGGAACATCTGCCGCAGCGTTTTCGGTTACACCAATCACACGCTGATGCCCGAGGCGCTCGAAACCTGGCCGGTGAATTTCTTCGAGCGCCTGTTGCCGCGGCACCTCGAAATCATCTATCGCATCAATGAAGAGTTTCTTCTCGAGGTGGAGAAGCGGTTCAAGGGCGACGGCGCCGCCAAGACCACGCTGTCGATCATTTCCGAGAACCACGGCCGGCGAGTGCGCATGTCGCACCTGGCGGTGGTCGGCAGCCACAAGGTGAACGGGGTCGCCAAGCTGCACTCCGACCTCATGAAGAAAACCATCTTCTCGGGGTTCGCGCAGATGTTTCCGGACCGCTTCACCAACGTGACCAACGGCATCACGGTGCGCCGCTGGCTGAAGCAGTCGAATCCGCTGCTGTCACGGCTGCTGACGGAGAAACTGGGCAGCGCGTGGGAGAACGACCTCGAGGAAATCGAGCGCCTGCGCTGGGCGGCGGACGATCCGCGCTTCCGCGCGCAGTTCCGCGAGATCAAGCGCGCCAACAAGATTGCGCTGGCGGAAGAGGTGGACCGGCGCACTGGCATCGACGTCAGCGTCGACTCCTTGTTCGACGTGCACGTGAAGCGCATCCACGAGTACAAGCGCCAGCTGCTCAACATCCTCTACGTGATCACGCGCTACAACCGCATCAAGGCCAGGCCGGACGAGCACTGGGTGCCGCGCACTGTCATGTTCGCCGGCAAGGCGGCCCCGGGTTATGTCCTGGCAAAGGCCATCATCCGACTCATTAATAATGTGTCGACCACGATCAACCAGGACCCCCACACGCTGACCAAGCTCAAGTGCGTGTTCCTGCCGGACTACGACGTGTCGCTGGCGCAGACCATCATGCCGGCCGCGGACCTGTCGCAGCAGATCTCCACCGCCGGGATGGAGGCCTCGGGCACGGGCAACATGAAGCTCGCGCTGAACGGCGCGCTGACCATCGGCACGCTCGATGGCGCGAATATCGAAATCCGCGATTCGGTGGGCGCCGACAACATCTTCATCTTCGGCATGACGGCTGACGAAGCTTCGCAACGCCAGGCGAACGGCTACCGGCCGCGCGAGATCGTCGCTGCCAATGCCGAACTGGCGGCGACGCTCGAGATGATCCGCGCCGGTGCATTCAGTCGCGGCGGTCCGGATGACGCACGGCTGCTCGTGGACCGGCTGACAGCCGACGGTGAGCCGTTCCTGGTGCTCGCGGATTTCGCGACCTACTGTGAGGCACAGGACCGCGTCGATGCACTATATCGGCAACCCGAGGAGTGGAGCCGTCGCGCGGTGCTCAACACCGTCGGCATGGGGCCGTTTTCCAGCGATCGCAGCGTGCGTGAATACGCGGAACGCATCTGGAACATCCGATCGGTGATTTAATGGGGACATTCTTCGTTTCCTGGCAAAC
>DASQJS010000366.1:0-9471 GCA_035630995.1 Steroidobacteraceae bacterium
CGATCTGCCCTTCGAAGGCGGCGACCGACGAGGTATGGATGATGACGCCGCGCTCGCCGTCAGCCGTGGGCGTATTCGCCTGCATGATGGCGGCGGCCGCCTTGTCGCACAGGAATGTACCGATGAGGTTGATGTGCACGACGCGCGTGAAGAAATCCCCGGCCATCGGCCCGTTCTTGCCGAGCACGCGGCCCGCGCCGATGACGCCGGCGCAATTCACCAGCAGGTTGATGCTGCCCATGGCGGCGCGCGCGGACTCCATTGCGGTGTTGACCTCGGCTTCCGAGGTGACGTCGCACTTGGCAAAGAAGGCGTTTGCCCCAAGCTCGGCCGCCGCAGCCTGGCCCGGACCTTCCTGAACGTCTAACAACGTGACGCGGCCACCGGCCGCCACGATGTGACGCGCCACGGCATTGCCGAGACCCGAAGCGCCCCCCGTGACCACGGCGCGCGCGTCTGCGTACTTCATTGGAATTCCCCTTTTTGCGCGCACAGCATAACGAAGGCGCGCCTCCCGGGCACTCCCTCGCGCGTTTCAGGGCACCTCGACCGCAATGGCGGTGGCTTCGCCGCCGCCGATACATAACGAGGCAACGCCGCGACCGCCGCCGCGTGCACGCAAAGCATGCACCAGCGTGGCAATGATGCGCGCGCCGGTCGCCCCGATGGGATGTCCGAGCGCGCACGCACCGCCATTGACGTTGGTGCGTGCGTGGTCGAAGCCCACGTCGCGCATGGCGGCCATGGTGACCACAGCGAAGGCTTCGTTCACCTCGTACAAGTGGACATCGCCGGCCTTCCAGCCAAGATGCGCCAGCAGTTTCTGGATTGCGCCGGCGGGTGCCGTGGTGAACCACTCGGGTTCCTGCGCGAAGCTGGTGTAGCCGTGGATGCGGGCCAGTGGTTTGATTCCGCGGCGCGCGGCTTCAGCGGCCGACATCAGCACCGCCGCCGCCGCGCCATCGGAAATCGACGACGAAGACGCGGCCGTGACCGTGCCATCCTTGCGGAACGCGGGCTTGAGCGTTGCGATCTTGGCGAGGTCCACGGTGAATGGCGTCTCGTCCTTGTCGACCACCGTCTCGCCCTTTCGGCCCTTTACGGTGACGGGGACGATTTCGCCCGCGAATGCGCCCGAGCCCACCGCCTTCAATGCGCGCTGTGTCGATTCGGTGGCGAACGCGTCCTGATCGGTGCGGCTGAACGAGTATTTCTGCGCGGTGGCTTCGGCAAACACGCCCATCAGCTGTCCGTCGAACGGGCTCTGCAGGCCGTCGTAGAACATGTGATCGAGCACTTCACCGTGCCCCATGCGCATGCCGCCGCGTGCTTTCGGCAGTAGATAGGGCGCATTGGTCATGGACTCGAGGCCACCAGCCACCACGATGGACACGTCGCCGGCGCGAATCTGGTCGGCGGCCATCATGATGGCTTTCATTCCGGAGCCGCACATCTTGTTGATGGTGGTGGTGGGCACGCCCCTGGGCACCTCCGCGCCGAGTGCGGCCTGGCGCGCGGGAGCCTGCCCAAGGCCCGCGGGCAACACGCAGCCCATGATGACTTCCTGGATGTCACCGGCTGAAACTCCCGCGGCCGCGAGCGCACCCCTGATGGCGGCCGCGCCCAGTTGTGGCGCCGTGACTGGCGAGAACACGCCCTGGAATGCGCCGATGGGGGTGCGCGAGGCCGCGGCGATGACTACCTGTTTGTTGTCCATGAAAAACTCTCCGTCAGTCCCGGCCGCGAAGGCCTCTGTTGAAAACATCGATGAAGCGATCGGCAATCTCACCAGGCTTGAGCGTGGCGTCTTCGCGATACCAGTGTCCCATCCAGTTGAGCGCGCCGGCGAGCGCGAACGCAGTCATTTTCGTGTCGCAGGCGCGGATCGAGCCGTCGGCCACGCCGGCATCGATGAGTGCGCGCATGCGCTTGTCGATGCCGGCCTTCAGTAGTTTGATGCGGCGGCTCATCGCCGCGCCCAGGTGCTGGTCCTCGGCGCGCAGCATGCACCACCCGAAATCCCCGACAATGGCCGCGGCATAACCGCGGATGAAGGCGAACAGGCGTTCACGCGCCGGGCCCGCGGCGCTCTCGCACTCCTTGAGCGTCGACTGGATCTGCGCCAGACCTGCCCGGAAACATTCGAACAGGATGGCTTCCTTGCTGGGCACATATAAATAGAGTGTGGGCTTGGTGACCTTGAGGCTGGCGGCGAGATCGTCCAGCGAGGTGTTGTGGTAGCCGCGCTGGCGAAATGCCCGCGCTGCAGCAAGGATGACCGCGTCGCGCTTGAGCGCATGGCCGCTGCCACGCTGGCGGCGGGCTTCCCACGGCGAAGCGGGTTCGGATCGTTTGGCGCGGGCGGGGGCGGGCATGGGCGGGTGTCACCGGCTTCGTGTTACTCTTGGGTAACCCATCTTACCAGCCAGTAACATGAAGCCACCAGAGCCCGGAAAGCCGCTGCGGTTCGTCAGCGCCGCGTCGCTGTTCGACGGGCACGACGCCGCCATCAACATGATCCGCCGCCTGCTGCAATCCGGCGGCGCGGAGGTGGTGCACCTCGGCCACAATCGCAGCGTCGCCGACATCGTGGGTGCCGCCATTGCCGAAGACGCCGATGCCATCGCCGTCAGCAGCTACCAGGGCGGGCACAACGAATATTTCCGCTACATGGTCGACATGCTGCGCGAGCGCGGCGCCACGCATATCCGCGTGGTCGTGGGCGGCGGCGGCACCATTTCGCCGGATGAAATCGCCGAACTCGAAGCGTACGGGGTCGCCAAGATCTACACGCCCGAGGACGGACGGAGCCTGGGCCTCAATGGGATGATCGCCGATGTCTTCGCGCGCGTCGGCCGGCGCACGCATGCCGACCAGATTGCCCGCATGCCCGCGGTGCACGACCACGGCGCCATCGCCCATGCCATCACGCTGCTGGAAGGTGGAGCCGGCGACGATGCCCGTGGCGACACTGGCGCGGACGATTTGCGGCGGCTGCTGAGCGCGGGCATCGCCAATCCACAGCGGGCGCCGGTCATCGGCCTCACCGGCACGGGCGGCGCGGGCAAGAGCTCGCTCACCGACGAGTTACTGCAGAGATTCCTGCGTCAGTTCCCCGATCGCAACGTGGCGGTGGTCGCGGTAGATCCGACGCGCCGGCGCTCGGGCGGTGCGTTGTTAGGTGACCGCATCCGCATGAATTCGCTCGCGGCGTCCAATGTGTTCATGCGGTCGCTGGCAACCCGCCGCCAGCATCTCGCGACCAGTGCCGTGCTGGCGGATGTCATCGCGCTGTATCGCGCCGTTGGCTTCGACCTCGTCGTCGTGGAAACCGCCGGCATCGGCCAGAGCGACACCGAGATCGTCGACGTCGCCGATCTGTCGCTGTACGTGATGACGGCCGAATACGGGGCCGCCAGCCAGCTCGAGAAGATCGACATGCTCGACTTCGCCGACATGATCGTGCTGAACAAGTTCGAGAAACGCGGCGCCGAAGACGCGCTGCGCGACGTGCGCAAGCAATGGCGCCGGAATCATCCCGATCGCATGAAGTTGCCCGACGAAGACCTGCCGGTGTTTCCCACGATCGCCAGCCGCTTCAATGATCCGGGCGTAAACCGCCTGTTCCTGGCCCTGTGCAGCGCACTCGACGAGGAGTGCGGTGAGACGGGCCGCTGGACCTCGGCCGATGGGGCGCCGCTCGCCGTCGCACCTACCGAGTTCATCTCGCGCGACCCGCTGGTGCCGTCCGCGCGGTCCCGATACCTCGCGGAAATCGCCGCGCGTGGCCGCGAGGAGCATGGCAATGCCGTGCGCCGTGCGGATGCGGCGCGACGTGCACACGGCCTCTATCTATCGCTGCAGGCGCTCAAGGATCCGGCGCTCCCGGAACCACTGGCTGCCGCAACCGCGACGTCCGGAAAAGACTCGGCACTCGATGCGCTGCGCACGGCATACAACCAGGCGCTCGACGACGTTGGCGCCGACGCGCTGGCAAGCTTGCGCGCCTGGCCGGCCCGCGAGCATGCGGTGACCGCGCCCGAGTATTCATACACGGTGCGCGGCCGTGAGGTGCGCGGCGCCAACTACACGACGTCGCAGAGCCACACGCCGATTCCCAAGCTTGCGCCGCCGAAACTGTCGGGCTGGGGCGAGATTCTCGATTTCCTGAAGAACGAGAATCTTCCCGGCGCCTGGCCGTACACCGGAGGCGTGTATCCCTACCGGCGCGAAGAAGAAGACCCGACGCGCATGTTTGCCGGTGAGGGTGCGCCGGAACGCACCAATCGCCGCTTCCACTATCTCGCGGCCGGTCACGAGGCCACGCGCCTCTCCACCGCTTTCGATTCCACTACGCTCTACGGCGAAGATCCGGATATGCGGCCCGACATCTTCGGGCGCACCGGTAATTCCGGTGTATCCATCGCTACGCTCGATGACATGAAGAAGCTCTACTCGGGCTTCGATCTCTGCGCCCCGTCGACCTCGGTGTCCATGACCATCAATGGCCCGGCACCCATGATCCTCGCCATGTTCATGAACACGGCCATCGACCAGCGCGTGGAACATTTTCTGCGGCAGTCGAATCGATGGGACGCGGTCGAGGCGGTGCTGAAGCGCGCCGGCGCGGGAACCGGCGCCTGGCCGGCTTATCGCGGCGAGCTGCCGCCGGACCACGGCGGTGAAGGTTTGGGATTGTTAGGTTTCAGTGGCCGCAGGCTGGTGGAACTCGACTTGCTGACCTCCGACGAATACACGCGCCTGCGCGCCGAGGCGCTGTCGCGCGTGCGTGGCACGGTGCAGGCCGACATCCTCAAGGAGGACCAGGCGCAGAACACCTGCATTTTCTCAACCGAGTTTGCGCTGCGCATGATGGGCGACGTGCAGCAGTTCTTCAGCGAGAACGACGTACGAAATTTCTATTCGGTTTCCATATCCGGATATCACATCGCCGAAGCCGGCGCGAACCCGATCACGCAGCTCGCCTTCACGCTCGCCAACGGTTTCACCATCGTCGAGTACTACCTGGCGCGCGGCATGAAGATCGACGACTTCGCGCCGAACCTGTCGTTCTTCTTCTCGAATGGCATGGATGCGGAATACGCGGTGATCGGCCGCGTGGCGCGGCGCATCTGGGCGCGCGCCATGCGCGACGTGTACAAGGCGGGGCCGCGCAGCCAGATGCTGAAGTACCACATTCAGACATCGGGTCGCAGCCTGCACGCGCGTGAAATCCAGTTCAACGACATCCGCACCACGCTGCAGGCCATGTATGCGCTGTTCGACAACTGCAACTCGCTGCACACCAATGCCTACGACGAGGCGCTGACTACGCCCACCGAGGAAAGCGTGCGGCGCGCGGTCGCCATCCAGCTCATCATCAATCGCGAGTTGGGCCTGAATCGCATCCAGAACCCATGGTCGGGCTCGTATGCGATCACGGCGCTGACCGACCTGGTCGAAGAGGCCGTATACAAAGAGTTCGAATCGCTGGCCGAACGTGGCGGCGTACTCGGCGCCATGGAAACCATGTACCAGCGCGGCAAGATCCAGGAAGAGAGCATGTTGTACGAGACGCGCAAACACGACGGCTCTCTGCCCATCGTCGGCGTGAACACTTTTCTGAATGATCGGGGCGCGAGCGAAACCGCGGTAGCGCCGCTGTTCCGCGCCTCCGACGAAGAGCAGCGCGCGCAGGTCGACGCCGTGCATGCCTTCCAGGCGCGCCACGCGCAGGTGGCGCCCGAAGCGTTGCAAAGGCTGCAATCGGTCGCGGCGAGTGGCGGCAACATATTTGCCGAGCTTCTGGATACCGTTCAGGTGTGCTCGCTCGGCCAGATCACGCGCGCGCTCTACGAAGTCGGCGGCCAATATCGACGCCACATGTAGTGCGGATCAGCTGCGTGCGAACTCGTCGATCTCGGCAATCGCCGCCTTGGCGCGTGCGATGCTGTGACTGAGGAGAAAGGCGTCCATCCATGCCGCGATCCTGCCGTGCTGGCGACGGGCCCAGTAATGTAGAAGGGGCGGTGCAAGTCCGCCCGCCAGGCACACCACCAAATTGGCCAGGAGGAAACCGGACGCGCGATCCCAGAGATCCACACCCGCGAATCCCATGACGATGGCTACCAACGCCGCCGGCACCAGTACCCAGCAGGCAAACCACACCGCGTGAAACGAGCGCGCCTCGAATTCCTGCAGCGTCGCCAGCGAGCGCTGGATCTTGAGGACCGGCTGCGTGTAGTCGATCCGCAGCACGAGGACCAGGCGCACCACGCCGATCACGATGAGGCCGATGCTCGCCAGATGTAGCGCAATGCCCGCGACCGCCACGGCTGGAGTGGCCAGATGCGCGCTCCAGAATTTTCCCCACACCAGCGCGAACCACGCGCCGATGATCATGTTCAGTACCGCGCCGGCCAGCACTGGCGCAAGTCTCCATCGCACCTTGCGCGAGATCGTCTCGGTCAATAGCCGGCGATTGATTGCGATGAGATCCTCAACGCGGCGATCGAGACTTTGCCAGGAAGCCTTCAGTTCATCGAGTTCCATGGTATTTCTCCGCGTAGTTGCGCAGCCTGTCTTTCAGGCGGTTGACCTTGGTAGTTAGATTCGTGGCGCTGACCCCGAGAATTTCCGACATCTCGGAGTATGGGCGTTCTTCGAGGTAGAGCAGCAGAACGGCTCGGTCGAGCGAATCCTGCGAGGCGATGAAGCCACGCAGTATCCGGCGGCCTTCGTCGTCGTCGGCTGCCCCGTCGGTCGTGGGCTCGTGCATGTCGGCGTCGTAGGCCACGGAGCGCCGGCGTCGCGGCGCCTCGGCGCGCAGCCAGGAGATCGCGACGTTGAGCGCGATGCGGTACATCCACGTGGAGAAGAGTCGCGCGCGATCGTAGGCCGGAAACGCGCGCCAGAGTTGTGCCGCGATTTCCTGCGCCAGGTCTTCGACGTCCGCGGTGTCGCGCGCGTAGGTGCGGGCGACCTTGAAGATGAGGCGCCGGTGGCCATCGAGCAGCGCCGCGAACTCGACTCCAGGTTCGGGGTTCATGTACGTGGACTGTTGCATGGTTTCTGCCGCCATGATTCGCGGCAGGAACCCGGATGTCACAGTCGGGCTTGCTAGGCGGCCAGATCCGGCTCGCCGAGCTCCTGCAGGATCGCCTGGCGCGACTGATCGCGAAGTCTCAGGGCGGGGTCTGCTTCGGGCCCTGCGACAGTCGGCGCGATGGGCAGACCGAAGCGCACTTCGAGTGGGCCCGGCCGTGGCAGTACGCGAGTCGCCGGCATGTTTCGCCGCGTGCCGAGGATCACGGCGGGAACCACCGGGCAAGCGGCGCGAGCCGCGATCGCGAACGCGCCGGTGTGGAATTTTCCGAGGCCGACCTCGGGGGTGAATGTGCCCTCGGGAAAGAACACCAGCGACTGCCCGCTGGCCGCCGTCCGCAATACCCGGCGCGCATCAGTGCCGCCCTTGTGGCGATTGAAACGATCCACGAACTCCGATCCGATCCGCCGCAGCAGCAGGCCGGCGACCGGCACCTCGTTCATCTCGCGCTTGATCACGAACGCGAATCGCGGCGGCAGGGCGGCAGCCATCACCACGCCGTCGAGATAGCTGGCGTGGTTGGCGACCACGACGCACTGGCCCGCGGGAAGGTTTTCAGTGCCCCGCAGGCGAAGCGGCATGCCGGCGAGAAGAAAGTAGGTTCTTGCTGCGATGCGGGCGGTGCCGCGTCGCAACTTCAATGTAGGCAGAAAGAGGACGGCGAGCAGGGCGGTCAGGGCTACAAGCAGGAACAACAGTGCGGCGTAGATTCCATAAATGAATCGCAGGGGAACGGAAATGGCGGCTGGCCAGGGTGCACGCACGATCGGAGAAGTCGAAGTCATTCGCGGGCGTTCGCCAAGGGGGGCCTGGGATTCATGTGAACTGGTTCTCTTTATGTTAATGGTTTTGCCGGGGTGTGAAGGTCATCACGCCTAAGCGCTGGCCGCCGTCCCCATACTGCCGTGACGCGTTAATCCGCATACGCATTAAGGCAATCACGTCTTGGTCAAACAAGCTACAGCGCAGAACGAAGCGCCTGCCGTCGACACCGCCGACACCACCGTCTCGAAATTTCTCGACGCGGTCTGGATGGAACGTGGACTGTCTGCGAACACGCTCGCCGCCTATCGTGCCGACCTGACCGCGCTCGCGCGCTGGCTGGCCGAACGGGGCACGCCCATCATCAAAACGACGCGCGCGGACCTGCTCGGTTTCATCGCATACCGCGTCGAAGCCGGTGCCCGCCCTCGCTCCACCGCGCGCCAGCTTTCGTCTTTCCGTCGCTTCTTCCGCTACTTCGTCCGCGAAGGAGTCATCAAGGATGATCCGACTGCTCAGATTGCGATGCCGAAGATCGGCCGCTCGCTGCCGAAGTCGCTCACCGAAGAAGAGGTCGAATCGCTGCTGAGCGCGCCGGCCATCGCCGATCCGCTGGGCCATCGCGATCGCACCATGCTCGAAGTGCTGTACGCCACGGGCCTGCGCGTTTCGGAGCTCGTGAACCTCAAGTACAACCAGATCAACACCAACCAGGGTGTCATCCGCATCATGGGCAAGGGCAATCGCGAGCGTTTGATTCCGCTCGGCGAGGAAGCCGTGCGCTGGCTGACGGACTTCGTGCGCGCGCCGCGCAGCGAGATCCTGCTCGACCGCACCACCGACTACCTGTTCCCCACGCGTCGCGGTGATCGCATGACGCGCCAGGCCTTCTGGCACATCATCAAGCGCTACGCCCGCAAGGCCGTCATCGACAAGGAACTGTCGCCGCACACGTTGCGACACGCATTTGCCACACACCTGCTCAATCATGGCGCGGACCTGCGCGTGGTGCAGATGCTGCTCGGTCATTCGGACCTCTCGACCACGCAGATCTACACGCATGTGGCCCGTGAGCGCATGAAAGAGATGCACGGTACTCATCACCCGCGAGGGTGATGCCGGCGCGGTGTCCCTGAGGCGCCGCAACCCCTTGTTGGAGTAAGATTCGTCGCCTCGACCGGCGCGCGAACTTGATCGTCCGGGCTCGGTCGAATCTGCATTACCGCCGCCAGAGCCACGAGCGCCCCATGACCTTCAAAATCGCTGCCAGCCTGCTTGTCTTCTGCATGGGGGCCGGGCCGGCATTCGCACAGACAAAGGCCGCCACTCCAGCCGCGGCAACAACTGGTCCGTCGGCCAAGGCCGATCCGCGCGCGGCCATCGTCAAGAAAATCGACGGCATCAAACTCGAAGACGTGCGCATGACGCCCGTCAGCGGCGTGTACGAAGTCACGCACGGCGCCGACATCAGCTACCTCTCGGGCGATGGCCGCTACGCCATTCTCGGCGACATGATCGACCTCGATTCCGACTCCAACCTTTCCGAGACCCGGCGCCGCGGCATTCGCGCGCGCATGATCGAAACCGTTCCGGAAAACGAGATG
>DASQJS010000367.1:0-7108 GCA_035630995.1 Steroidobacteraceae bacterium
TCGCTGCGAGCATGCGCTGACGGGATGTGGCGCCTGCGTCCATTTCGGACCCGATCACCGCGTCGACCACGTTGGCGACGAACAATGGCAGACCATCGGTATGTCCGTGCACGCGACGCACGACGGCCTCCGGAGGTTCAAGCATCGGCATGCGCGCGCGCAGATACTCGAGCACTTCGGCTTCGGAAAACGGGTCGAGTACGATTTCATCGCACAGGCGATGCAACCGAAGCTCCTGGCGCAAACCCTGCAACGGATGGCTTTCGGCGATCACCTGCGTAAGGCGGAAACTGCCGATCCACAGGATGCGCGCGCCTCCGCGCTGGCGCGCGAAGTGATCCATGAGCCGCAACGTCGCGTCGTCACACCAGTGCAGGTCCTCGATGACGAACAGCAGCGCCTGTTTCTCCGTGAACCGCGCGATCAGCTCGTGAAATTCGCGCACCATGCGCTCCTGGTTCACGCCGACGAGCTCGCGCACCAGCGCCGCACGTTCCGTCTCATTGACGAGCCACGGCAGTTGCAGCAGCCAGGTGGGAGCCACGCCACGCATGATCGCGGCAAGCTCCGGGTAGGCGCGGCACAGGTCGCCCAGCGCCTGCAGCACGGGTAGATAGGGCTCCCCGGCGCCGTATTGCTCGACGCATTGCCCCTGCGCAATGGCGGCGGCGCCGCTCACGCGCAGGAAGTTTTCGAGAAGCGTGCTCTTGCCGACACCGGCATCGCCCGCTACCCACACGAGCTGGCGCTGGCCGCCAACGGCACGGGACCAGGAGTCCTGAAGTCGCGCCAGCGGCGCGCGACGACCGATGAAGGGGGCTGCCTCCATTTCGACTTCCGAAATGGGGGCTGCACCCAGAGCCGCGACTCGCTCCTTCGCGCCGATGAAGCGGTAACCCAGCCGGGACGCCGTCTCGATGAACCGGGGACTGGCCGCATCGTCGGCGAGCGCCGCGCGCAACTGGCTGATGGTGGTCTTGAGTACCGATTCGCTGACGTGCTGGTGGCCCCACACCGTGTCGAGCAGCGCGTTCTTCGTCACCAGCACTCCCGGCTGGCGCGCCAGCGCGCACAACACGCCGAAGGCCTTGGGCGGCAGCGCCACCGGCTTGCCGTCGCGCTTCAGGCGAGCGTCCGCCTCGTCCAGCTCGAACGCGTCGAATCGCAAACGGATTGCACTTGCCTGCCCCATCGAAACCTCGCGCCAAATTTAACAGGTGGATCGCGCGTCGATCTAACTACCCGGTGAAGTGCGGAAAAAATATTTCGCGAGGGGGCTGGTATTCGATTCGGAACTGAGTATACACTGTATACACAGTATGTACAGCGGCATAAACATCTCCCAGACCGACGCCCGCCCCATGTATCAGCAGATCATGGAGCAGATCCGGGCCCGCATCGCCGCCGGCGACTGGCCCTCGGGCAAGGAATTGCCGTCAATCCGGGCACTTGCAGCGGCCCTGAGCGTCAGCGTCATCACCATCAAACGGGCCTACCTCGACCTCGAAAACGAAGGCGTCATCGTCACACGCCATGGAAAAGGCTCGTTCGTGGCGGAGGTCAATGGCCTGGCCGGCGAGCTGCAGGAAGAAAAGCTCGACGAGCACCTGGCCGCCGCCGCCGGCATCGGCCAGCAGCTCGGCCTGTCTGAAGAAGAACTCGCGACCCGCCTGCGTCGCGCCATCCGCACCGTGGACAAGAAATGAACCCGACCAAACACATCGAACTGCGCAATGTCCGAAAGGGATTCCGCTTCTTCACGCTCGAAGACCTGTCACTGGATCTCGAGCCGGGACAAATCATGGGTTTTGTCGGGCCGAACGGCGCTGGCAAGAGCACGACGATTCGGCTGATGACCGGACTGCTCGCGCCCGATGCGGGTGAAATTCGCGTGCTCGGCCACGCCATGCCCGAGGCCCAGGCGCTGGCCAAGCGCGACATCGGATTCGTATCCGACGAAATGCGGCTGTTCGGTCACGCGACGCTCGGCTGGCACATGAATTTCGTTTCCTCTATCTACCCGGGCTGGGACGCGCAATACGCGAAGACGCTGGTTCGCCGTTTCAACCTGCGTCCCGAGCAGAACGTGAGCGGCCTGTCGAGCGGTGAGCACGTCAAGGCGGTGTTGCTGCTCGCCCTCGCCCGCCGCCCGCGGCTGCTGATCCTCGATGAGCCCACCTCTGGCCTCGACCCGGTGGCTCGCCACGAATTGCTCAGCGAGTTCATGGACGTGCTGCGCGACGAAGATCGCTCGATCCTGTTCTCCTCGCACAACACCGTGGATGTGGAGCGGATTTCGGATCGCATCACGTTCATCGATCGCGGCCGCCTGATCGACAGCAGCGACAAGGAAGATTTCCTTGAACGCTGGCGCCGCATCCAGCTGCAGCTTCCCGCGGGAGCAACGCTGCCCGACTTGCCGCACCTGGTCAGCCGTGTCGACGACGGACAGTTCGTGACGCTCACCACCAATCGCTACTCCGAGGATCTGGTCGCGTTCCTCGGCAATGGTGTGCGCCAGGTGCAGCGCATGAGCCTCGAGGAGATTTTCGTCGCGAACGTCATGCACCACCGGGAGCTGCGCGGCCAATGAACATGCTGACACGCAAACTGATCGCGAAGGAATTCTATCTGCACCGCTGGCTCATCATCGGTTCCACGGTCGCCGGCCTCGTGGGACTGCTGATTGCCGCCGAAGGCAAAGTCCGTTTCAACATCGGAATGCTCATGTGGCTCACCACCATCGTTGCATTCGGAATCGTGCTGGCCATGTTTGCGATCGCGAACGAACGCAAGGAACGCACACTGCAGTTCGTCCTGAGCCTGCCGCTCTCCCACGGCGACTATGTGCGTATCAAGGTCGTCGGCCTGCTGCTTTGCTTTCTCGTTCCCTGGTTCATTTTGAGTGCTGGTGCGGTCACGCTCATCGCGGTCATGCCGAATCTGCCCGACGGGCTGCTGCCATACGCCGTGCTGTTGTGCGGATTCTTCCTGGCAAACTACTCGGTGGTCCTGTGCAGCGCGCTGCACACGGCTTCGGAGGGCTTGATGACCCTGGTGATCATCACCACCAACATGGGCATCACGCTCTTCATCTTCATGGTCGGTGCGCTTCCGTCGCTCAACGACCACCTGTTCGACCCGACGCCGGTATGGAACTCGACGTTCTGGACGGTTCTCGGCGCCGAATTCGCGACCCTCATCGTCACCTTGTCACTGCCTTACTTCGTGGCGGCGCGCCGTCGCGATTTCATCTGAAGGGATAAAACAATGAACAATCCGAATGAACAACGCCTGCACGCGCTCGACGCGGTGCGCGGCTTCGCCCTCTTGTTAGGCGTCGCGTTTCACGCCGCCCTCTCGTTCATGCCCGGTTGGCCGCCCGGCATCTGGGCCATGAACGACAACTCGCCGAGCCAGTTCCTGAGCGACGCGGCGTTCGTCACGCACATCTTCCGCATGTCGCTGTTCTTCTTCATCGCGGGCTACTTTGGGCGCCTGCTGTATCAGAAGCTCGGAGCCAGCGCTTTCTGGGCAAACCGTGGCAAGCGCATCGCGATACCGCTCGTTGCGGGCTGGGTCGTGTTGTACCCGCTCATCGGCTTCATCTGGGTAACCGGCATCACCAAGGTCTTTGGCGGCACGATGCCGCCCATGCCCGAGATGCCGAAAGTGCCCGGCGCCTTTCCGCTCACGCATCTGTGGTTCCTCTATCAGCTGCTGCTCATCTACGTGGCAGTGATCGCGGCGCGTGCTCTGATCGCGCGCTTCGATCGCAGTGAACGCGTACGCGGGCTGGTCGACAAGATCGTTGCCGGCTCGCTGCGCGCGCCCATCGCCGTGTTCACGCTCGGCCTGCCGGTCGCCGCCGCGCTGATGTCGCTGTCCTTCTGGTTCTACTGGCAGGGAATCCCGACCCCCGATCAATCGCTCATTCCGCAGGTTCCCGCATCGGTGGGCTTCGGCACGGCGTTCGTATTCGGCTGGCTCGTGCATCGCTCGCGCGATGCCCTGTCGTTGATCGCAAGCCGCTGGTTCGTACACCTGATGCTGGGCGTGATCTCGACCGGCTGGTTGCTGCACACCATGCATGCCTCGCCCATGGCACAGCCCGGCCTCACCAAGACCTTGTTCGCGATGATCTTCGGCATCGCGGTCTGGGGCTGGGTACTCGGCCTCACCGGCGCCGCGCTGCGATTTCTCTCTAACTTCAGCGCCACTCGCCGCTACATCGCCGACGCCTCGTACTGGATCTACCTGGCGCACCTGCCGGTGGTTGCGGCCTTCCAGGTCTGGGTGGGCCATTGGCCGCTGCACTGGGGCGTCAAGTATCCGTTCATCCTGATCGCGAGTTTCGCGGTGCTGTTCCTGAGCTATCACTACATGGTGCGGCCGACCTTCATCGGTCAGTTGCTCAACGGCCGCAAGCATCCTCGCAAGCCGCTGCCGCCCGGCTCCACGCCCTCGCCGGCCTCACCGCCGCCCGCGGAAACCGTCAACGGCGGCCCCGTCGCGCAATTGCACGGGATCACCAAGAAATTCGGCGCCGTCACTGCTCTCAACTCGATCGATATTGAAGTGCGCCGCGGAGAATTGTTGGCGGTGCTCGGCCCCAACGGCGCCGGCAAGTCCACGGCGATCTCGCTGTGGCTCGGGCTCATAGAGCCGGATGCGGGCGTCGTGACACTGCTCGGCGGCGAACCGCAGGACATCGCGCGGCGCCGTGGACTCGGTGTGATGATGCAGGACGTCGAGATGCCCAAGGAACTGCGAGTACGTGAACTCGTCGATCTCGCGTCGAGTTATTACTCGGACCCATTCGAGGTCGATGAAACTCTGCGGCGCGCCGGCATCACGCAGTTCGCCGATCGCCCCTACGGCAAACTGTCCGGCGGCCAGAAGCGCCAGGCGCAGTTCGCGGTGGCGATCTGCGGCCGGCCGAAGGTGCTGTTCCTCGACGAGCCGACCGTGGGGCTCGACATCCAGGCGCGCGAGACCATGTGGAGGAGTATTCGTGCGCTGCTCGCCGATGGTTGTTCCATCGTGCTCACGACGCACTATCTGGAAGAAGCCGAAGCGCTTGCGGACCGCGTCGCAGTCGTCACCAAGGGCCGAGTAATTGCCTCCGGCAGCGTGGATGACATGCGCTCCCTGGTCGCGCGACGGCAGATCAGCTGCGAGTCGTCATTGACCGCGGACGAAGTGCGCGGCTGGCCAGGCGTCGTGGACGCCAGCCGTGACTCATCGAAACTGCAGATCACCGCCACCGACGCCGAAGGCGTGGTGCGCCGCCTGCTGGCAAGCGATGCAACGCTGACGCGCCTCGAAGTGCGCCAGGCCGGACTCAACGAAGCATTCAACGAACTCACAAGGGAGGCTGCATGAACGCGCTGGCTCTGAAATCAATCGTCGTCGATTCCCCCGTTCGCGGCCGCGCCATGGGCGCGTACCTCACGGAAACCCGGTACGAGCTCACGCGCATGATTCGCAATCCAGGCGTTGCGATCCCTGTGCTGGTACTGCCTTGTGCCTTGTACGCGTTGTTTGCGCTGCTGATCGCTGGCGAAGCGATCGACAAGGATCCGAGCCTCGGCATCTTCCTGTTCGCCGCCTTTTCGATCATGGCGGTGACCATGCCAGCCCTGTTTGGTATCGGCGTCACGCTCGCGCTGGAACGCGACATGGGCCTGTTGCGCCTCAAGCGTGCGCAGCCGGCGCCGCCCGCGGCATGGGTGGTCTCGAAAATCGTCAGCGGCCTGATACTCGCGGTGCTCGCGTACGCGCCCATCCTCGTCCTGGCACTCGCCACCGGCAAACTGTCGCTCGAGACCGGCCAGGTGGCCGCGTTGAGCGCCGCGCTGATGGTGGGCACGATTCCGTTCTGTGCCATGGGGCTCATGATCGGTGCGCTGGTGAGTGGCACCGCTGCGCCCGCGTACGCCAACCTCATCTATCTACCGGGGTGTTACCTTTCGGGCATGTTTTTCCCGTTGCCGAAGTCCATGTACTGGCAGGCGCCGATCTGGCCGCAGTTCCACGTCGAGCAGTTCGCGATGCACCTCGCCGGCGTCACCAAGTACCAGTTCGAACCGCTGCAAGTGGCGATCGCCACCATGCTTGGTTACACCGTGCTGTTCGCGGGCATCACCATCTGGCGCCTGAAGCAGAAGGGATGAAATTAACGGGGTCAGGCACCGTTTCCTGGAAAACGGTGCCTGACACCCTTTAATACTTACGGCGTAGGAGCCGTGCCATCTTCGGGACGACGCGGTATCTTTGCCGCCGCACAACCGAAGGGGCGCGAGACATGAGCGGCAACGATCGACGAGAGTTTCTGCAGAAGGCCGGACTGGCCGGCGTCCTCTCAACCATCGCCCCGGCCGCCTTCGCGCAGAGCTCCGGCGCCTTCACGGTGGACCCGGCGAACACCTCGCAGCCCGAGATCAAGCCGACGCACTCCATCAGCTTTGCGGCCATCGGGCTCGACCACGCGCACATCTTTGGAATGATCGCGGCGATCCAGCGCGGCGGCGGCACGCTCGTGGCATTCCACGCCACCGATCCGGCGCAGATCGCGGATTTCAACAAGAAATACCCCGGCGTGAAGCTAGCGAGCGAAGACGAAATACTCAACGACAAGTCCATCCAGCTGGTCGCCGGCGCACCGATCCCGGACCTGCGCGCGCCGCTCGGCATCCGCGTGATGAAAGCCGGCAAGGACTACCTGGCGGACAAGCCAGGCATCACCACGCTCAAGCAGCTCGCGGACGTCCGCAAGGCCGTGAAGGAAACCGGCCGCAGGTTCGCCATCATGTATTCCGAGCGCCTCGAAGTGCGCTCCGCCGTGTATGCCGGCGAGCTCATCAAGCAAGGCGCCATCGGCCGCGTGGTGCAAACCGTGAACCTCGCGCCGCATCGCGTGAACGCGCCCTCCCGCCCGGCCTGGTTCTTCGACAAGGCGCGCTACGGCGGCATACTCTGCGACATCGGGTCGCACCAGGCCGATCAATTCCTCTATTACACCAACAGCACGAAGGCCAAGGTGGTCGCGGCACAGGTGGGAAATGTGGCCTACCCGCAGTACCCGAAGTTCGAAGACTTCGGCGAC
>DASQJS010000368.1:0-4451 GCA_035630995.1 Steroidobacteraceae bacterium
GTGCGCATCACCAACGAAGACGGAACGACGATCGAGGCGGTCGCCGGCGAGTGATTTACGCGGTCGCACGCGTTTCCGTTTTCTCGAGAATCCAGATTGTTCGAGCGACCACGCGCAGGTGAGCGGGCCGTGCTCGTGCGCCTTGGCATCGGCGCACCCGCGGACCCCGAAGATATCCTGGAGTTCGAAGCGCTCACGCGCTCCGCCGGTGCCACTCCCGTGGTCAGCATCGGGGGCCGCCGTGATCGTCCCGATCCGCGTTTCTTCGTGGGCAGCGGCAAGGCCGACGAAATCCGCGCGGCAGCGGCCGAACACAATGCCGACGTCGTGCTCTTCGATCACCCGCTTTCGCCCTCGCAGGAACGCAATCTCGAAAAGCTCATCGAGCGCCGCGTGCTCGATCGCTCGGGGCTGATCCTCGACATCTTCGCGCAGCGTGCACGCAGCCACGAAGGCAAGCTCGAAGTGGAGCTCGCGCAGCTCAAGCACATTGCCTCGCGCCTGGTGCGCGGCTGGACCCACCTCGAGCGCCAGCGCGGTGGCGGCATCGGCAACCGTGGACCCGGTGAAACCCAGCTCGAAACCGACCGCCGCCTGCTTGCCAAGCGAGTAAAGACGCTCGACGCGCGGCTCGAGAAGATCAAGCAACAGCGCGAGACGGGCCGGCAGCAACGCGCCGAGATCCCGGTTCCGTCGCTCGCCCTGGTCGGGTACACCAACGCCGGCAAGTCCACGCTGTTCCGCGCGCTCACCGGCGCCGACGCCTACATCGCGGACCAGCTGTTCGCGACGCTCGATCCGACGGTGCGCAGCATCGTGCTGCCGGGCAACACCAAGGTGGTGGTGGCCGACACCGTCGGTTTCATCCGCGAGCTGCCGCATGAGCTGGTGGCCGCTTTCCAGTCGACGCTCACCGAAGCCCGCGAAGCAACGCTGCTGCTGCACGTGGTCGACGTCAGCGACCCGCGGCGCGATGAACACATCGACGAGGTGAACCGGGTGCTGGCCGAGATCGGCGCGGCCGACTTGCCGCAAATCCTGGTTTTCAACAAGATCGATCGCATCGAGACGCCGGCGCGCGCCGAACGCGACGAATCGGGCAAGGTGAGCCACGTCTGGCTGTCTGCCGCGAAGGCCGATGGGCTCGACCTGCTGCGGGAATCGGTCGCCGAGCGCCTGGCCCGCGTGGCGCGCCGTGCGACACTGCGCCTGCCGGTGTCGGCGGGTGAACTGCGGGCCCGGCTGTATGCCGCAAACCTGGTCCGGGCCGAACGGATCGCCGACGACGGGGCCTTCGAAATCGACACTGAACTATCCGAAGTCGAGCTGCTCAAATGGGCGCGAGAGCCCGGCGTCGAAGTTCTAAGGCTTGCCGACGACTCAACTTGTACGGTCGCAGGTGCCTACCTACAATCGTCGCCCGCATTGCAAAGCAGCTGACATGGCCTGGAATCAACCCGGTAATTCGAATAACAACCCTTGGGGCAAGAAACCGGCCCCCGGTGGTGGCGATTTCGATCAGGCCTTCAAGGACTGGCAGAAGCGCATCGAAACGCTTTTCGGAGGTGGGGGCGGGCGATCGTCCACGCCGCTGCTGTTCATCATCATCATTGGCGCCCTGATCTGGATGCTGACCGGCTTCTACCAGGTGCAGCCGGGTAACCAGGGTGTCGTGCAGCGTTTCGGCAGAAAAGTCGAAATCGTGGGTGACGGCTGGGGCTGGCGCCTGCCGTGGCCCATCGAAACGGTCACCAAGGTGGACGTCGCGGGCGTCAAATCCATCGCCTACAAGTCGCGCGTGCTCACCGCCGAACCGAACATGGTCGAGCTGCAGGTCGCCGTGCAGTACCGCATCACCCGCGCCGAGGACTACCTGTTCAGGGTGCGAGAGCCCATTGCCACGCTCGGCGAAGTCAGCGAGAGCGCCATTCGTGAAGTGGTGGGCCGCAACGACCAGCAGGCCATCCTCGAAGCCGGCCGCATCAAGATCGCCGAAGACACGCGCGTCATCATGCAGCGCACGCTCGATCAGTACGGCGCCGGCATCGAAGTGCGCAGCGTGAACATCACCGACGTGCAGGTGCCGGAAGCGGTGCAGCAGGCGCAGCGGGATTCGGTCAAGGCCAAGGCCGACCGCGAACGCATGATCAAGGAGGCCCAGGCATACGCGAACGGCATCATCCCGGTCGCCCAGGGCAACGCCGCTCGCGCGGTCCAGGAAGCGGAAGCGTACAAGTCACAGGTGGTTTCGATGGCGACCGGCGATGCCTCGCGGTTCTCGCAGCTGGCAGTTGCCTATGAAAAGGCGCCGAACGTGACCCGCGAGCGCCTCTACATCGAAACTGTCGAAGCCGTACTCAAGGCATCGCGCAAGGTCGTCATCGATTCGAAGAGCGGCAACGGCAACATGCTCTATCTACCGCTCGACAAGCTCATGGATCGCCGCGATGGCGACGGCACGGTCACGGTGCGCCCGCCGGTGGCCGTAGAGCCGGATCCGAGCCTCGCTCCCGACCCGCGCAACAGGGTGGAACGCTGATGGGCTCGCGCATTCTCGGAATCCTCGTAGTGGTGTTCGCCGCGGTCGTGCTCATCTCGATGTCGACATTCGTGGTCGGCGAGCAGGAGATGGCGGTGCGTGTGCGCCTGTCACAGATCAAGGGGGCGGATTTCAAGCCCGGCCTGCAGTTCAAGATCCCGTTCATGGACCGTGTCGTCAAGTTTGACCGCCGCGTATTGACCCGAAAATTCGACGGCGAACAGTTCCTGACCAATGAGAGCCAGGGACTCACCATCGACTACTACATCAAGTGGCGGATCCTCGATGCCGAGCAGTTCTACCAGGCGACCAGCGGCGGCGACGAAGGCCGCGCCGAGACGCTGGTGGGCGAAACCATCCAGGACGGCATCAAGAACGCGGTGGCGGGCCGCACGCTCGCGGAAATCGTGATCTCGGATCGCCAGGAACTGACCGGCGAGTTCATGAAGAACGCCACCGAGCGCCTGCTGAAGCTCGGCATCCAGCTCGTGGACGTGCGCGTACAGCGCATCGACCTGCAGGAAGAGGTCGCCACCAGCGTGTACGAGAGCATGAAGCGCACTTTCGAGGGCATCGCGCGTACACGCCGCGGCGAAGGCGATCGCGAATCACAGATCGTCAAGGCCGAGGCCGAGCGCAAGAAAACCGAGCTCATCGCCCGGGCGTTGGCGGACGCGCAGCGAATTCGTGGTGAAGGTGATGCCGCCGCCGCGGCCATCTACGCCACCGCCTACAATCGCAATCCCGAGTTCTATTCGTTCTATCGCAGCCTGCAGGCGTACAAGAACTCGCTGGGCAAGGAAGGCGATGTGATGGTGGTTTCACCCGACAGCGAATTCTTCCGCTACTTCAAGAATCCGGCGCCAACGCGCTGACGCCATCCACCTTCGCACCTGATTTCGTCGTGAAACGCGGCACACATTACTAATGGGCAAATTCGTCATCATCATCGGCACCCAGTGGGGTGACGAAGGCAAGGGCAAGGTCGTCGACCTGCTCACCGAACGCGCCGCCGCGGTGGCGCGCTTCCAGGGCGGACACAACGCCGGCCATACGCTGGTCATCGGCGGCAAGAAGACCGTCCTGTCGTTGATCCCCTCGGGAATCCTCCACAAGAACGTGTTGTGCCTGATCGGCAACGGCGTGGTGTTGTCGCTGGAAGCGCTGTTCCGCGAAGCCCAGACACTCATCGACACCGGCGTGGACGTGTTCGCCCGCTTGCGAGTCTCGCCCAATTGCCCGCTGATCCTCCCCTCGCATGTCGCCCTGGACAAGGCGCGCGAAGCGGCGCGCGGCGCCAACGCCATCGGCACCACCGGTCGCGGCATCGGGCCCGCCTACGAGGACAAGGTCGCGCGGCGCGCGGTGCGCGTGCAGGACCTGTTCCAGCGCGAGAAGTTTGCCGCCAAGCTTGGCGAGATCCTCGATTTCCACAATTTCGTGCTGCAGCACTACTTCAAGCAGCCGGCGGTCGATTTCCAGAAGACGCTGGACGAGCAGCTGTCGTACGCGGACCGCGTGCGGCCGCTGGTCAACGACGTCACCCAGACGCTGGCGGCACTGCGTGAGCAGCGCGCCGACGTGATGTTCGAAGGCGCGCAGGGCGCGATGCTCGACGTCGACCACGGCACCTATCCGTTCGTCACTTCTTCGAACACCACGGGCGGTTTCGCCGGCACCGGGACCGGCATCGGTCCGCGCTCGTTCGATTACGTGCTTGGCATCGTGAAGGCCTACACCACGCGTGTCGGCGCGGGCCCGTTCCCCACCGAGCTGTTCGACGAATACGGCGAGCACCTCTCGCGAGTCGGGCACGAATTCGGCGCGGTCACCGGGCGCAAGCGCCGCTGTGGCTGGTTCGATGCCGTGGCGTTGCGCCGCTCCATCATCCATTCGAGCGTGTCAGGCCTGT
>DASQJS010000369.1:0-4842 GCA_035630995.1 Steroidobacteraceae bacterium
ATGAGCTCGCGCAGACCCCCGGATTCAACCCTTCCTCGACGGCAATTTCTCGGCGCCGCCGCCGCGGCCACGGCATTTACCCTTGTTCCACGCCACGTGCTGGGCGGGCCCCGCCGCATCGCAGCCAGCGATCGGGTCAACATCGCCGGCGTCGGCGTCGGTGGCATGGGCCGCGCCAACATGCAGGCGCTGTCGGGCATGAATCTCGTCGCCATGTGCGACGTGGACTGGTCATACGTCGACACGCGTTATGCCGACATTCCGAAGCAAATCGAGGCGGCGAACAAACGACTGACCGAGGCCACCGATGCGAAGCAGAAAGACCAGCTAAAGACGCAGATCGCGAACTGGCAGCAGTTGCAGGAGAAGTGGCCGAAAACCAGGCGCTACACCGACTACCGCGAGATGTTCGAAAAGCAGAAGAACATCGACGCGGTGGTCATTGCCACTCCGGACCACACGCACGCGCACATTGCGCTCGCGGCCATGGATCTCGGCAAACATGTGTACGTGCAGAAGCCGCTCGCATGGTCCGTCGAGGAATGCCGCCGGCTCGCCGCGAAGGCCACTGCCACCAAACTACAGACGCAGATGGGCAACCAGGGGCATTCCTCCGACGATGCGCGTCTGGTCAACGAATACATCCAGTCCGGCGCCATCGGCACCATCACTGAAGTGCACGTGTGGACCAATCGGCCGCTGGCGTATTGGCCGCAGGGCATTCCGCGCCCTGCGCCGTTGACCGCGAACCCCAAAGACCTTCCGTGGAACATGAACGGCGTGATGACGCGCGCGGCCGGGTCTTTCGGCTCGTACCCGCCACCGGACAAACTCGCCTGGGACCTGTTCCTGGGCCCGTCGCGCTACATCGAATATCACCCTATCTACCACCCGTTCAACTGGCGTGGCTGGACCGACTGGGGCGTGGGTGCCATCGGCGACATGGGCGCGCATCTCATCGATTCTTCTTTCTGGTCGCTCGATCTCGACTATCCGACTTCCATCGAGACCACTTCGACGCCTTACAACCACGATACGTATCCAATGGCGAGCACCACCTATTACGAGTTCCCGGCGAAAGGCGCCCGGCCCGCCGTGAAGATGACCTGGTACGACGGCGGCCTCACGCCGACGAAGCCCGTCGAAATGGGCGACGAGGAACTCAACAAGGGCGGCGGTGTCCTGTACATCGGCACCAGGGGCAAGCTGCTGCATGACACCTATGGATTCAATCCGCGCCTGCTGCCGAAGTCGCTGCACGAGAGTGTGGGCAAGCCGAAGGAGACCTACGCGCGCATCACCACCAGCCACGAGATGAACTGGATCGACGCGATCCGCGGCACGCAGAAGACCACGAGCCCGTTCGAATACTCGGCCAAGCTCACCGAGATCATGTTGTTAGGCGTGGCCGCCCTCAATGCCGGCAGGAAAATCGACTACGACGGCGCCGCCATGCGGGTGACCAACGTGCCGGACTCGGATGCGTTGCTCAAACGCAAGTACCGTGCTGGCTGGGAATTGTCGTAGCGCGTGAAAATTTACGCGGGCAACTCCTAGGCGGAGTGTTCCGCGCGCACCTTTCGCCGGAAATAAGTCTCAACTTTCACACTCACGCGCGCCGGTGATCCGCCGGCGCGTGTTCCTCCCCGTAAGTTCCGGCTGCGACGGCGTTCGCTGCCGGGATGTTCAGGAGGAACACGAATGAAATGGATTGCACTGGTTGCCACGTCGGCAATCTCTCTCGCGTCGCTTGCGGCAGCTGCTGCGCCCGCCAAATCGCCCACCATCGAAAAATCGCCCGACCTGCTGCACGCGCCGCAGCTCAATAAATCCGCCGTTCGTGCCGCTGCACCGCTGCTTCTCGCCCCAGGCGTGACGGCCGCGGCCGCGCCTACCGTCGAGGATGTAGGCGACGCGGACTCGTTCGGCCGTAACGTGACCTACCTGGGGCTCGCCCAAACCCTGGCGGTGACTGTGCTCGACGACTGCTCCGCCAGCGATCCCACGGTCGAGCGCTGCATCGTCGCGAATCCCCCGCCCGCACCCACGTCGTTCAACGAAGACGGCCTCGCCACCATCAACCTGCCCGCCAAGGCAACGAAATCGCTGATCTGCTTTGCGCTCACGCCGCTACTCCAGGTGCAGTGGGAGAACAATCTCGCCACGCCAGCGCAGGCGCGTTTCTCCGGCACCGCACTCATAAGCATCGACAACGAAGTGCTCGACGACCCGGCGCTCATCGATCCGGGTACCGGCCTGCCCTTCGGCGGCGTGCTTGCGCTGGGCTTGAGCACCTTTACCGACATCCACACGCTGCAGCCCGGTGAGACCGACTTCAAGTCCATGCAGATGTCGCGCTCGTGCATCGCCGGCATCGTGAGCAAGCGGGTATTGGTCGACGGCTATGGCCTGACAGAGACACAGGCGACGCAGTTCTTCAAGAAGCCGATGACCATCACCTTCGGCGCGCGCGGCACGTTCGCGCTGTCTTCGTTCGCTAGCTACTTCTACGGCATGCGCCTGTACGGCGACTGACCGACAACGAGATTGGCGCCGGACCTCTTCCCGAGACTTGCAACCTGGCGCCATGGGCTTCGCGTGCCTCAACCCCGCGCGAGGCCCTTTTTTTGTCCGATTCAAGCTAGAGTGCGCCTCACAACATGCGCCTCAAGCGTCTACTCATCGGAATCTCAACGATCCTGCTGGTGGCGACCGGGACCATTTCCTGCGTTACCCAACCGTTCGTCCGTCCCGCCGCTCTCGAGCGCCACGTGCGCGTGCTGGCTGTCACCCTGCACCCGCGCAGCGTCGACACCATCGCCGCCGTGCGCGCCTTGCACGACGTGGCGATGGAGTTCTGAACAGTATGAATCCCGAGCGACGCTCATTGCTGCAACTGTTGGCATGCGCACCACTGGCCTCGTGCTCCGGTTCGGGCCCGGCGCCACAGACGCCTTCCGGCTCAGATGCCATTTCGAAGATCAAACCACTGTTCAAACCCAAGCGGCCGCCTGTGCCGGGCGACTGGCTGGAGACGCACAAGGAGCCGGGGCAGACCTACCAGCAGTTCCGCGCCATCACACCCACTCCCGCGGCGAGTCGGTATTCAACGCTGCGTATCGTTCCCATCGGGACCTTGAGCGACGGCCAGCAAGAGGTCGTGAACGTGGTCATCGACTTCCTGCAGCCCTTTTTCGGACTGGAGCTCGCCATTAGCCCGGCGGTGCCGATCGACGCAATCCCCGAAGATTCAACGCGACGCCAAAGCCTGGATGGACCGCCGCAGTTGCTGACCACCTATCTACTGAACTCGGTACTGCTGCCCCTGCGCCAGCCGGCCGACGCCGCCGTGCTGGCAATCACGGCCGCCGACCTCTGGCCTGGTCCCGGATGGAATTTCGTATTCGGACAGGCCTCGCTCAAGGAACGTGTCGGGGTCTGGTCGATGGCGCGCAATGGCGATGCCGATGGCCGCGCGGACATGCGCAAGCTGTGCGCCCTGCGCACCACCATGACGGCCACGCACGAGACCGGCCACATGTTCGGCATCCGGCACTGCATCGCCTACGAATGCGGCATGAATGGTTCGAATCATTCTGAAGAGCGCGACCGGCAACCGCTCGAGTTCTGCCCGGAATGCCAGCCCAAGCTCTGGTGGACCTGCGCGCTCGACCCGCTCGAGCGCAGTCGCGCGCTGGCCGCCGTCGCCCGCCGGCATGGATTTCCCAAACTGGCTGGCGCTTTTGATCGGCAAAGCCAGGCGCTCGCGTAGTTAGCGAGGCAGTCCGGCTTTCCATAAGACGAAATGTGGATTCGCGCAGGGGAATCCCCGCAGGTATGCTACCGGCCCATGAACCCGCCCGATCTGCAGCAGATTCGCGCCGCCGTGGCCCAGGACCCCCGCAACGCCGAGCTCCGGTATCTGCTGGGCGCCGAGCTCGCCCAGCAGAAGGAATACGAAGCCGCGGTGGTGGAAATGAGCACGGCGCTGCAGCTCGATCCGCTACTGCATTTCGCGCGGTTTCAGCTCGGTTTGCTCTACCTCACCATGGCGCAGCCGAATCAGTCGCTGGAAATCTGGGCGCCGCTCGAGTCGCTCGGTGAAACCGCGGCGCTGAAGTTTTTCAAGCGCGGGCTCGAAGCGTTGATCCGGGACGACTTCGACACCTGTGTCGGCATGCTTCGGCATGGCATCGAACTCAACACGCAGAATGCGCCCCTGAACTACGACATGACGCAGGTCATCGATCGCGTGGATGAAGCGCTGGTGCCGGCGCAGTCGATTACCGTGGCATCCATGTCCCTGGACGCGGGTTTTTCGCGCTACGGAAATCCCGGCAAGACCAGGCACTGAGTTTTCGCCACGGCTCGCGGCCGTGGCGTGTGAAATTACTGCGGCAGTTTCTTTCCGTCCCACGGGCAAAAATTCCAGCTCACGTGCGCCGGCTTGCCGTTCGCGCACAGACGCGGCACCAGAAGCGAATCGATGGGACGGTCGATGCTGAGGCTGATGTCCTGGCGGGAGGTGCGGCCGCTCAACTTCACGACGACAGCGCCGGTCTCGAACGGCGAGAACAGCCGGGCATTCTCCACCTGATCCTGGAATACGAAGAAATGAAGGTTCCTGCCCAGGTTGCCCATGGCAGCGCCCATCGCCGGAACGAGGGTTTTGAGCAGCGGTTGCACATCTTCGGGCGCAGGCTCGAGGGGAACGACCTTGCGAGCTTTGCCGGCAGCATCCACCACTTCAACACTGAGCGATTTGGCGACCGCGGCGCGGTCCTGGAAGTCGACTGCCGCTCCTCCGACTTCGCCGTCGACCACGGCGATGAACGTGTATTG
>DASQJS010000370.1:0-3502 GCA_035630995.1 Steroidobacteraceae bacterium
GCAAGGTGCACGTAGAACGGCAGATTCCCCACTGCGGGCTTGGCGCATAGCACGGCATGACCCAACCCCAACGGCGCGGGCTGGCGGATATAGATGCACGAGGCATACGAGGGCAAAACGCTCTTGAGCATCTTGAGCAGATCGCTCTTGCCCTGCTTCAGCAGCAGGTTTTCGAGCTCGCCATCGGTGTCGAAGTGATCTTCGATGGCGCGTTTGGACGAACCCGTGATGAACACCAGGCGCCGCGCACCGGCCTCCAGCGCCTCTTCCACCGCATATTGAATGAGCGGCTTGTCGACGATGGGCAACATCTCTTTGGGGCTGGCCTTGGTGGCCGGGAGGAAGCGCGTTCCTCTTCCGGCGACAGGAAATACCGCAACGTCGACTCGGCCTCTCTTCACTGCTCTTCGCTCGACAATGGACATAGTGGCTCCGGCCCCATTTGAGGGCCGAAACCATACCACGACACGATTTTCCCCTGTGCAGGCAACCGCCCCGGGCGCGCGAGAGATTGAGCGACTTCACAACTCTCGCGGCCACGAGGACCGGCCCCGAGCTATGAGGCGGGCTTTGCCGGCTTGGCGGCGGGCTGCCCGGCAGGCTGCGCACCCCCGGCCTTGTCCGCGCCTAGCTTGATATCCGACCGGTTCTTGTCGATGAGTTTCTGCGTGATGCCCTCGACCATGGCGAGCTGATCGACGGTCTTGAAAGGACCGTTCTTTTCGCGGTAGCTCACGATGGCTTTCGCCTTGGCGGGCCCGACGCCGTTCAGCGCCTTGGCCAGCGCCGTGGCATCGGCGGTGTTGATGTTGACGGGTTCGGCCTGCACGAGCTGCGTGAGCAGCAGCGTGGCGGCGAGCGTGGGGATGAAACGTTTCAGGGATGCGTAAGACATGTGGCCTCCTTGCCGTGTGCCCGATTGCCGGGTGGGAGGAGACTAACAACGTCGGGGCCGCGGGCCGCAGCGGCCAATTTGATCAATTGCCGCGGTTTTGCGTGCTGCGCAGGGAGTCCCAGTTGCGGCAGCTCGGGCAGCGCCAATGCCAGGTGCCGCTCGCCACGCCACACTGCTCGCAGCGGAAGCGTGGCGGCTCAGGCGGCTCCACTTCATCGGGAGCCGGCTGGGCGTGCAGCGCTTCGGTGAGCGCAGCGGCCTGCGCACCGAGGGCCTGCCGGGCTTCGGGTTCGAACGCGATGCGGATGGTGCGCGAACACGTCAGCGCCGCCACGTAGAGCTCGAGCGCTTTGCCGGACTCGCCCGCGGCAGTGGCGATGCGTGCCGCCAGCAACGCGGCGCGCGCCGAATTCGGCGCATGTACCCGTGCGGCCGCCACCTGCGCGCGCGCTTCGACGAGATTGCCCGCCGCCAGCGCCACTTCGCCGAGCTCGCAACAGTAGTGCGCGGCCACGATCGCCAGTTCAAGCTGCTTTTCGGCCGGCAGTTCGCGCCACAGCTCGAGCGCCGCACGCCATTCCCTCTGCTGTTCGTAGACCCAGGCGAGCCGTTCGAGCACCGCCGGCCGGTACCGCTCCGATCCCAAGAGGCTGCGCAGCTTTTCCTCGGCGCGATCCATGAGGCCCGCGCTCAGGTAGTCGAGGCCGAGCGCGAAGGTGGCCTGCTCGCGAATCTGCGGCTCGCCGCTGGCGGCGAGTTCACTGTGAATGGCGATGGCGCGATCGACCTCGCCGCGTTTGCGCATCAGGCTGCCGAGCGCGAACTGGATGTCCGCCTCGTGCGACTTCGTCGCGAGCCGCGTGAACACTTCCGTCGCGCGATCGAAGCGGTCGTTCACCAGGTGATCGAGGCCGGCGAAATAGTCGACGTCGCGGCGCAGCCGCCGGCCGCGCGCTGAACGGCGCCCGAGCGCAAACGCGGCCGCCCCGATGATGAGGAAGCACAGCAGGAGAACTTCGGGACCGATGCCGCGCAGACGCATGCGGGGAAATTAACAGCTTTAAAGGCGCGGAGCGCTCCGGGCGCGCTGCCAGTCCTGCCAATAGTTCGGGTAAGTCTTCGCCACGCAGCCCGGATCGAGAATCCGCAGGCCCGGAAGGCGCGATCCCAGCACGCCGAAAGACATGGCGATGCGGTGATCGTGGTAGGTCTCGATTTCCACTACCGAAGGTCGCGTCCCGTCGAGCAGCGGTTCGATGACCATGTAGTCCGGCCCTTCTTCGACCTTGACGCCGAGCTTGCGCAGTTCGCGCGTGGGCGCGGCGATGCGGTCACATTCCTTGACGCGCAGCGTTGCGAGACCGGTGATGCGTGTCGGCGACTTCAGGAACGGGGCGATCATCATCAGCGTGGGAGCCACGTCCGGCATGCTGGTCATGTCTATTGCGCTGTCGAATCCCGCATCCAGCCTGCGCGGCCCTTCGATGACGGTGCGTGCGGTGGATCGTTCTACGCGGGCGCCAAGCTTTTCACAGAGCCCGAAAAACGCGTAATCCCCCTGGCGCGTGTTCGCCCCAAGGTTGCTGAGGGTGATCCGCGCGCCGTGCAGCGTCGCCAGAGCCGCAAAGTACGAAGCCGCCGAAGCGTCGCCTTCGACGTCGATGTCGCTGGCGCGATAGACCTGCGGCGCCACTGACAGCCGGCGGTAGTCGTGGTTGATGACGCGCACGCCGAACTTCGTCATTTCATCGAGCGTGAGATCGACGTACGGCTTGCTGGTGAGTTCCCCTTCGACTTCGATCACCAGGCCCGCGTCGAGCAATGGCGCGATGATCAGCAGGCTGGTGAGGTACTGGCTGGAGATGTTGCTGGGTACGCGCACCGGGCCACGCAGGTTGCGCGTGCCGGTCACGGTGGTTGGCAGGTGGCCATCATTGGTGGATTGCATGCCGGCGCCGAGGCTTTCCAGCGCATCCACCAGCGCCTTGTTAGGCCGGTTGCGCATGGAGATGTGCCCGTCGATCAGCGTGGCTCCCGGGCGCAGCGCCGCCATGGCCAGCAGCAGGCGCGTCGAGACCGCGCTCTGCCCGGTATTGAGCTCGATTGCGCCGTCATCGAACTGGCCGCCCTGTCCGCTGATGCGCACCACTCCTTCGACGGAATCGTCGACGGCGATGCCCAGCTTGCGCAGGCAATCTTTCATGCGCCAGTAGTCGTCGCATTCACCGGGATACCGGATGGTGCTCTGACCGTCGGCCAGCGCCGCTATGGCGCAGTCACGCAGCGTCAGCGACTTGCTGCCGGGCAGAGGCGTTTCGAAATGAAAAGAGCCCTGTTGCCAGGGCTCGAGATCCAGAAATTCAGGAAAAACCGGAGCAGCGCTCATCAGTCCCGGATGGGCCGATCGGCGCCGTCGTTGACGCGCTCGCGCAGGTCTTTGCCGGGCTTGAAGTGCGGAACGTACTTGCCGGACAGCGCCACCGCTTCACCGGTCTTGGGATTGCGGCCCTGCCGCGGCGGCCGGAAGTGCAGCGAGAACGAGCCGAAGCCACGTATCTCGATGCGATCTCCCGCCGACAGGGCATCGCTCATGATCTCGAGGATCTG
>DASQJS010000371.1:0-3090 GCA_035630995.1 Steroidobacteraceae bacterium
GCGCGCGGGAATCCCGTTTGACTGCTGGGGCGCGCCAAAGGGCTCATCGGAAAGCATCACGCGGCCACGAAGCGGATATTTTTCCGAGACGGCTCGCAGCGACGTCAGCTGGTTCGTGTCGCCGTTGAATACCACGCTGAAAAGACCCGTACTGCGCGCCACCTCGAGGCCGCGCCGGCGGGCTTCATCGAGGGCCTTGTCGTCCATCACCTGGCCCGATTCCAGGCGCAGATCGGCCGCCAGCACTTCACCCGCCTGGTTGTCGACCGCGATGCCGATGCGATTGACGAGAAAGCCCACGCCCGTGAGTGCGGCGACCGCGACGGTGATCGCCAGCACCAGCACGCCGAGCTCGCCCGACCGCCACTCGCGTAGCAACGTGCGAAGCGCGAGCGCCACGGCGATCATGAATCGCCCCTCACTTCAGCATCCCCGAGTCCATCTGCAGGATGCGCCCGCAACGCGCCGCCACCGTGCGATCGTGCGTCACGAGCACCAGCGTCGTATGCGACTGCGCGTTGAGATCGAACAGCAGCGAAACGATGCGCTCCCCCGTGTGCGTATCCAGGTTGCCCGTCGGTTCGTCGGCAAACAACACGGCGGGCCGAGTCACGAACGCCCGCGCGATGGCCACTCGTTGCTGCTCACCGCCGGAGAGTTGGCGCGGGTAGTGGCCCGTACGATGTTCGAGCCCGACGCGCCCCAGCGTTTCCGCCGCGGCCGCACGCGCGTCGCGCCGGCCCGCGAGTTCGAGCGGCAGCATCACGTTTTCGAGCGCCGTCAGTGAAGGCACCAAGTGAAAGGACTGGAACACGAACCCGACCCGTTCGGCACGCAGCCGCGCACGACCATCTTCGTCGAGCGCCGTCAAGTCGGTGCCGGCGAGGGAGATGCGCCCGGATGTGGGCGAATCGAGGCCCGCCAGGAGCGCCAGGAGCGTGGATTTGCCCGCCCCCGATGCACCGACAATGGCAACTGATTCACCCGCGGCAATGTCCAACGAAACATCGTCCACAATGGTCAGCATCCCTTCCGGGCTGGTAACCTTTTTTGTGAGGCTTTCGGCTTTGAGTACGCTCATCAGATTCATTCGGTTGGTGTTGGTCTTCGTGTGGGTCTGGCCCGCCGGAGCCGAAGGCGCCGCGCCCCGCACCGTCGTCGTGCTTGGCGACAGTCTCAGCGCCGGATACGGCCTCAAGGTTCAGGAAGGCTGGGTGACGCTGCTTTCACAGCGGCTCGCCTCCGAAGGGTACGGATACAAGGTGGTCAACGCCAGCGTCAGCGGCGAAACCACGCAGGGCGGACTTGCCCGGCTGCCGCGCGTGCTCGAGCTGCACAAGCCCGACATCGTGATCCTCGAGCTCGGCGGCAATGACGGATTGCGCGGACTGCCCCTCGCCACCAGTCGCGAGAACCTGCGCCGCTCAATCGACCTGGCGCGCGCCGCCAAGGCACGTGTGGTGCTCGTAGGAATGCTGATTCCGCCTAACTACGGCGAGCGCTACTCGAGTGAGTTTCGCGATATGTTCACCACCCTCGCCTCCAGCTATTCCCTGACCCTGGTGCCGTTTCTGCTCGACCGGGTGGCGCTCGAGCCCGGCCTCATGCAGGCCGACGGCATCCATGCGAACGCCAGGGGACAGCCGCAGATGCTCGAAAACGTCTGGCCCAAGCTCAAGCCGCTGCTAGTTGCTCCGCGCAAACCCGCGAGCTAGCCTGCGACACCGAGTTCGAGGGGTGGTCGTGGAAAAACATTGGCTCAAGTCGTATCCGCCAGGCGTTCGCCCCGAGATCGACATCAACGAATACGCTTCGCTCAAAGAGCTCATCGAGCGCGGGCTCGCCATCCATTCCGTGCGCGACGCGTACGTACAGATGGGCAAGGCCATGACCTTCGGCGAGCTCGACATCCTGTCGATGAATTTCGGCTCGTTCCTGCAACACAGCTGCGGCCTCAAGAAGGGCGATCGCGTCGCCGTCATGATGCCTAACACCCTGCAGTACCCGATCGCCATCCACGGCGCGCTGCGGGCCGGGTTCACCGTCGTCAATACCAATCCGCTCTACACCGCGCCAGAGCTCGAGCACCAGCTCACCGATTCCGGCGCCACCGTCATCGTGATCGTCGAGAACTTCGCGCACGTGCTGGAGAAAGTGATTGCCCACACGCCCATCAAGCATGTGGTGGTCACCAGCGTCGGCGAAATGCTTGGATTCCCCAAAGGGAACATCGTTGACTTCGTCGTGCGCCACAAACGCAAGCAGGTGAAGCCGTTCAACCTTCCTGGCTCCAAGAGCTTCAAACAGGCGCTCAAGGAGGGCAGCAAGGTCCGCCTTCAGCCGGTCAAGCTCACACACTCGGACATCGCGTTCCTGCAGTACACCGGCGGCACCACCGGTGTCGCCAAGGGCGCCATGCTTACCCACGGCAACATGGTGGCGAACGTGTTGCAGGCGCTCGAGTGGATAGGCCCCTCATTCTCTCGAGATCCGGCGACGCTCATCACCGCGCTGCCGCTGTATCACATCTTCGCGCTCACCGCGAATTGCCTGCTGTTCGTCGTGCTCGGCTGGCGCAATGTGCTCATCACCAATCCGCGCGACTTCCCCGCGTTTGTGGCCGAGATGCGCAAGTACAAGTTCACGTACCTGAGCGGTGTGAACACCTTATTCAACGCGTTGTTGCACACACCCGGCTTCGACACGCTCGACTTCAGCAGTCTGCGCCTCACGTTGGGCGGCGGCATGGCCGTGCAGGAAGCCGTCGCCAAGCGCTGGAAGGAAGTCACCGGAAAAGTCCTGACGCAGGCGTGGGGACTCACCGAAACATCACCGGCCGCGTGCATCAACTTGCCAGGCGAGGACTTCAACGGATCGATCGGATACCCGATTCCGTCGACCGAAATCAGCATTCGTGATGACGACGGCAATGAACTCGGCATCAATGTGGTTGGCGAGATCTGCGTGCGCGGCCCACAAGTGATGGCCGGTTATTGGAATCGCCCCGACGAGACCGCGAAGGTGATGATCGGCAGCGACTTGCTGCGCACCGGGGACATCGGGCGCATCGACGAGCGCGGGCTCGTGTTC
>DASQJS010000372.1:0-7014 GCA_035630995.1 Steroidobacteraceae bacterium
CGAGAATCAGCTGCGGATTGCGCAACACCGCCGCCTCGCGCGTGACCGCGGGCGCCGCGGTCTGGAGATCGGCGAAGACATTGACGGCGCCGCACAGCTCGAGCGCATCGGTGATCACGTGCCGGCCACCGATCGTGTAGATAGGCCGGTCCCAGATCTGGTAAAGCACGCGGATGGGAGCGCGGTTGCGATAACGCGCGCCGAGCGCCGCGAGCTCGGTGTCGAGTTCGTCTGCCCTTTGCTTTGCCGCGATTTCGGTGCCGGCCAGTTGACCCAGCCGCCGCAGCGAATCGGGCATCTGCGCGAGCCGGGTCACGTGCACCTGGTACACGGGAATGCCGAGCGCCCGGATGCGATCGATGCGCACGCGCTGAACGACGTCCACCGCCACCACGACCACGGTCGGCCGCAGACCGATGAGCTGTTCGAAATCCAGGGTCTCCGCGTCGCCGACCACCGGCACTCGGCCGGCTTCGGCGGGCTCTTCGCTGTGCGCGATGGTTCCGATTACGCAGTGTCCCGCCCCCGCGGCAAACAACATGGCTGTGGTTCCCGGAGCCAGCGACACGATGCGGCACGGCGCGGTGCCGACGGAGATCGTGTCGCCCAGATCGTCGCGCAGTGGCCGGGGGGAATCCGCCGCGTGACCAACGCCTGCGATCAGGAACGAAAGAACCAGCGCGACTCGCGAGACCGAGGTCACCGTGGCGGGTGTTGCGGCCGCACGCCGACATTCGCGGCGCAGCCGGCGCAACCGGTGCCCGCTGCGCGCACGATGCGTGGTTTCAGGGTTCGCTCGCGCCACCCGGCGAGACGCGGATGGCGCGCGGCCCAACCGTCGAGCGCGAGCAGCGCGCGCAAACGCCGGCGCGCCGGCGCGAGTTTCCACGCGCTGGCCGCGAAGGCGGCGGCGACGATGACGGCGACGAGGATTTGCTGTGCCATGGCCTCGACCCTACGCCAGAGAACCGACGACGCGATACGTAATGAACGAGGCTACGTATGCCAGCGCGAACAGATAGCCCGCCATGATGAGGGGATAACGCCACGAATTGGTCTCGCGCTTCACCACCGCGAGCGTGGACAGGCACTGCGGCGCGAATACGTACCAGGCGAGCAGCGAACAAGCCGTGGCGAGGCTCCAGGTGGCCGCGATCACTGGCTCGAGCTGGCCGGCGACGTCGTCACCGGCGGCCGACATCGAATACACGGTGCCGAGCGCGCCCACCGCGACTTCGCGCGCGGCGAGGCCCGGGACCAGCGCGATCGAAATCTGCCAGTTGAAACCGATCGGCGCGAAGAGGTATTCGAGCATCGCGCCCAGTTTTCCGGCGAAGCTGTATTGAATGGCCGGCCCGGTGGCGCCTTCGGGCGGCGCCGGGTAGCTGGACAGGAACCACAACACGATCATCAATGCGAGGATGATTCCGCCGACGCGGGAGAGGAAGATCTTCACGCGCTCCCACAGGCCTAACAACAGGTTGCCGGCATGCGGCCACTGGTAGTCCGGCAGCTCGAGCATCAACGGCGAATACTGGCGCACGCCCGCGAAGTGTTTCATCACCCAGGCCACCACCAGCGCGGCAACGATACCGGCCACGTACAGCACGAACATCACGAGCCCTTGCAGGTTGAACGGCCCCACGGCCTTCGCCGGGATCAGCGCGCCGATGAGCAGCGCGTACACCGGCAGCCGCGCCGAACAGGTCATCAGCGGCGCGATCATGATGGTGGTCAAACGGTCGCGCCAGCTCGGAATGGTGCGCGCGGCCATGATGCCGGGAATCGCGCACGCGAAGCTGGACAGAAGCGGAATGAAGGCGCGGCCCGACAGCCCCACGCCACCCATCATGCGATCGAGTAGATAGGCCGCGCGCGGCAGGTAGCCGGAATCCTCGAGCGCGAGGATGAACAGGAAGAGGATCAGGATCTGCGGCAGGAACACGAGCACCGCACCGGCGCCGCCGATGATGCCGTTGACCAGCAGGCTCGAGAGCGGACCCTCCGGCAGGTGCGCGGCGGTGAACTCGCCGAGCCAGGCCATGCCGCCGTCGATCCAGTCCATGGGCGCTTCCGCCCAGCTGAACACGGCCTGGAACATCACGAACATGACCGCGATCAGCACCAGGAGCCCGTAGACTGGATGCAGCAGAATGGCGTCGAAGCGAGCCACCCAGTGGCTCTCCTTCGGTGCGGCATAACCCACCGCCGCGAGCAGCCCGCGCAGGTCGACCTGGGTCTGTTCTGCATCTTCGGCCGTGGCGTCCTGCCACACCGGTGCGGCAATGCTGCGGTGGTGTTCCCAACGAGCCGGCTGAATGGCTTCGATGAGCGCATCGGCGCCGCCGCGCTTCACCGCAATGGTCGGCAGCACGGGCACGCCGAGCTCGGTGGCGAGGCGCGCCATGTCTATGTGCACGCCGCGCTTCGCGGCGACATCCATGCGATTGAGCGCCAGCACCATGGGAAGGCCGAGGCGTTTCACCTCGAGCGCGAGCCGCAGTCCGATCGGCAGATGCACCGCGTCGACCACGCACACCACCAGTTCCGGAGCCGGCGCATCCGCCACCCGGCCCAGCAACACGTCGCGCGTGATGGCCTCATCGAGCGTCGTCGGGCTCAGGCTGTAGGTGCCAGGCAGATCGAGGATGCGCAGGACTCGCCCGTCGAGCGCGGCCCGCTCGCCTTCGCGGCGTTCGACGGTGACGCCAGGGTAGTTAGCTACCTTCTGACGGCTGCCGGTCAGGCGATTGAAGAGAGCGGTCTTGCCGCAATTGGGAACGCCGATCAGCGCGATGCGCAGTGACGGAGTGGAAACGACGGCGTCCATGAGAGCGGACCTTTCGGCCGAAAGCACTAAGCGAGTGCGGCGCTGGTGTCCCTGGGCGCCAGCTGCGCGTGCGCCGCGGGCTTGTGCGCCAGGCGCATGACTCGCACGGCCGCCGCTTCGGCGCGGCGCAAGGCGAATGTCGACCCGCCGATGCGAACCACCATGGGATCGCCGACCGGCCACATTTTCGCGATGACTTCGCAATGCGCGCCGGCCACGAAGCCGAGATCGCGCAGCCGGCCCAGCACCACGGCACCGCTGCCGCGCCCATCCTCGAAACCCGCGACTTCGGCGAGTCCGGCGACGACCGCAGCCTCTCCGCGCCGGAGGTCGGCGAGCGGGTGGGGGGAATTGGAGTTGGAATCTGGCGAAGTCACGCCCCGCAGTATGGGTTTGGCCACTGCGAATGTAAATGCGATGAGTTCGCATTTGAGAACAGATGCCGTTTGCACACACCTCTACTAATTGACATGCCGTCAGGGAAAGGCCTAGGCTTCCGGCCCATATGAATTACATCGCCGAACGCAGACTCGAGGAAAAGGAGCGCCGTCGCGCGGAAATCGTCGACGCCGCGGAAGCCGCCGGCCGCGAGGTCGGCCTGGACGCGCTCACCATGGACGACGTCGCTCGCCGGGCACGTCTCTCGCGCGCACTCTTATATGTGTACTTCCAGGATCGCTCCGATCTCATGTTCGGTCTCGCCGAACGTGCCATGACCATGCTGCATGCCCGCTTCGTCGAAGCCGCCGAACGGCACCGCACGGGGCTCGAACAGGTCAGCGCCATGGGGCGCGCCTATGTCGCCTTTTCGCAGGAATTCCCGGTGCTTTTCGACGCGCTGGCACGTTGCGAACTGCAGTCTTCCGAACCCACCCAGGGCTCGCCTTCGGAACAGGCCTGCGCGCTCGGCGGCGATCGGCTGCAGGCTTCGCTGGTCGCATCCATCGAGACCGGCGTGCGCGACGGCACCATCCGCGCCGACGTGGGTTCGCCGATGCTGATGAGCGTCACGCTGTGGGGATTCATGCACGGAATCATCCAGCTCACCACCACCAAGGCACACGCGCTGACTCACCACGGAGTGACCGCGAAAGCCCTCATCGATCACGCGATCAGCATGATCACGCGGGATCTCAAGAGCTGACTTCAAGGACCTCGTTACATGGATTGTTTGCGCCTCCGACTAGACATGCGTCCAGCGACTACACAACTGAGAGTTGCGGCAGCCTGTTTGGCGATGGCGTGGGCATGGGCGCCTGGCCCCACGCTTGCCCAGGGAGTGCCTCCCGATTCGAGCCGCCCTCTGGCGGCGGTCATCGACGAATACGTGCGCGAAGGGCTCGAGGCAAATCTCAGCCTGCGAGCGCAGTCGCTCGAGGTCGAACGATCCGACGCCGCGCTCGCTGAAGCGCGCGCGCGATATTTCCCCGAACTCGCGCTCGACGCGCGCTACACGTGGGCGCAGGGCGGCCGCACGTTCGAACTGCCGCTGGGGCAGGCGCTGAACCCGGCGTACCAGACGCTCAACGACCTGCTGATTGCCCAAGGTCAGCAACCGCAGTTTCCCGTGGTTCAGGACGAAACCATCGCATTCCTGCGCGAACGCGAGCAGGACACGCGCATCACGCTGCGGATGCCGTTGCTGGTGCCGGCGATTCCCGCCGCCGTGCGCGCCCAGCGCGAGTTGTTAGGCGCCAGTGA
Source organism: Steroidobacteraceae bacterium (assembly GCA_035630995.1). Taxonomy (GTDB): domain Bacteria; phylum Pseudomonadota; class Gammaproteobacteria; order Steroidobacterales; family Steroidobacteraceae; genus CADEED01. The sequence goes on from DASQJS010000372.1 coordinate 4,532, forward strand.
GTACGCGCACATGGCGCTGGCGCGCCAGCTCAAGCGCGACATCACCGTGGGCTACCTGCACTGGCTCTCGGCGGTTCGCACGCAGGGCATCGTCGACGCGAGCGTGGCGCTGCTCAACGAGAACCTGCGCGTCAACGACTCCCTGCATCGCAACGGCAAGATCACGCAGGACCAGGTGTTGCGCGCGCGCGCGGAATTGCTGGCCGTGACGCAGCAGTCACGCGAGGCGCAGAACCTCGCGGCGCAGTCGCAGAGTTACCTCAATTTCCTGCTCAACCGGCCGCTCGACACCGCGTTGGAGAATGCCGACGTGGCCGCCGAAGTGACGGCACGCACGCGTGCGCTGGCGGATTTGCGGGCCGCGGCGCTGGCGGATCGTCCCGAGCTCGCCGAACTCACGCACCTCGCGCGCGCCAGCGAGGCGCAGGTGAGTATCGCGAAAGCCGACCGCTGGCCGACCCTGTCACTGGGTGCCGACGGCGGCATCCAGGGCGAAGAATATGAGTTCGGCCGCGGCAGCAATTACTCCACGGTGTCGCTGCTGTTCAACTGGACCTTCTTCGATGGTGGCGCGCGCCGCGCGGCCGTGCGCCAGGCTTCGGCCACGGCGCGCAAGACGGCCATTCAACTCAGTGAACTCACGCAGCAGGTGCAACTCGAGGTCCAGCAGTCGCTCGACCGGCTCAACACCAGCGCGGATTCGCTGGCCACGGCCGATGCGCGCGCCGAGGCCGCGCGTGCGGCGTTTCGCATCGCGAGCCGCAAGCGCGACGAAGGCGCGATCAGCCAGGTGGAATTCATCGATGCGCGCTCCAGCCTCACCAGCGCGGAACTCAATCTCAATGTCACGCGCTTCTCGGTGCTCGCGCGCCAGGCCGAACTCGATTACGCGACCGCCGCGGGCACTTTGCCGCTGCCGCACAACTCACAGGTATCGCCATGAAGACTTCCCGAAACGTTGTCGCGCTTCTGTTGCTCGCCGCAACGCTTCTGGCTTGTGGCAAACAGGATGCGCCCACGGAGGACCGGCCGACGCCGGTGCGAATCCAGCACGCGAGCGCAGGACCTTCGGTGCCACCGATCGACACCAGCGGCGTCGTGGCCACGAAACACGAGATGCGCCTGTCGTTCAAGATGGGCGGAGTCGTGCGCCGCATCTACGTGCAGGAAGGCGACGTGGTGAAGCAGGGCCAGCGCCTCGCCGAGATCGAGCTGACCGAAGTCAATTCGCAGGTCGAACAGGCGCGGCAGATGGCGGACAAGGCCGAGCGCGACCTCAAGCGTGGCGAAAATCTCTATGCAGACCAGGTCATCAGCCTCGAACAGCTCCAGGATCTGCGCACCCAGTCGGCGATGGCCGCCGCGCAGTACAACTCCGCGCAATTCAACCAGGGCTACTCCGTGATCAGCGCGCCGCGCGACGGCAAGGTGCTGCGCAAACTCGCCGAGGAACGCGAACTGATTCCCGCCGGCAGCCCGGTGCTGGTATTCGGCGAGAGCGGACGCGGCTACGTGGTGCGCGCGGCGCTCGCCGATCGCGAAATCGTCAATGTGAAGCTCGGCGACAAGGGCGAGATCCGCATGGACGCATTCCCCGGCCAGCCCATGACGGGAACCATCGTCGAAATCTCGAGCGCCGCCGACGAGCGCACCGGAATGTTTCCCATCGAGGTGCAATTCGATTCGCCGCCTCCGCGCCTGGTCAGCGGACTCGTGACGAGGCTGCGCCTCGCGCCGACGACTGGCACACCGCTGCTCACCTACATACCGATGTCCGCACTCGTCGAAGGTGACGGCGATCGGGCCAGCGTGTTCGTGATCGACGGCGCCAAAAAACCAGCGATAGCGCTGCGCCGCGAAGTGCGCGTGGCCTTCATCACCCCCGACAGCATTGCGCTGGAGAGCGGGCTCGCGACGGGTGAAGCGGTGATCACCGATGGCGCGCTGTTCCTGGAGAACGGCGAAACCGTGGAGGTTCTGCGTGACACCACCAAGCAGGCGGTGAATACACCGAAGCCGGCGACGGAAGGCTGAGCGGCAAGGGAGGCGAACATGTCGTTCCTCGAGTTTCCGATACGCCGTTACCAGTTCACGCTGGTGGCGTTCCTGTGCCTGGTCGCGCTCGGCTTCTTCGCGTTCAACAAGGTGCCGCGCGAGGAAGATCCCTACTTCAAGATCCCGGGCTACACCATCGCGGCCATCTACCCGGGCGCCGATCCCAAGGATCTCGAGCGGCTGGTGGCCAAGCCCATCGAAGACCGCCTGGCTGCGCTCGACGATGTCATGAAGATGGAGACCTCGATCCGAGACGGCGTGTCGTTCACCGCCATCGAATTCGAGACCTTCGTCGACGCGGACAAGAAATACGACGAGGTCACGCGCGAGCTGAACGCGCTGCGCCCGGACTTCCCGCCCGAGGTGCAATTCATCGTGCGCCGTTTCTCGCCCGGCCTGGTGAACACCATCCAGGTCGCACTGGTCTC
>DASQJS010000373.1:0-20131 GCA_035630995.1 Steroidobacteraceae bacterium
ACCTCGACAAGTCGCTGAACCACCTGCTGTACATCGACGCGGGACCGGGCAACAACACCAACACCGGACTTGCCGCCACCTCAGCGGTGGCGCACATCACCAGCATGGGAACGCCGTACGTGGTCGACACTCCGACCGGTCCGCGCGCCTACATCAACGAGTTCTCGGCCGAGAACATCAACACCTTCGACTCGCTCCGTTCCGAGCCTGGCTCGCAGGGCACCTGGGCCATCATGCCGCGCGCCGAATTCGAGAACGACAACTGGCACGCCACCTTCGATGCCACTGTGTCGCGCGCCAAGGTGGTCTCGAACCAGATCGAGCTCGACATCGTCCAGAATCCCTATCGCAACCTAGGATCGGCCGGGCTCAACGGCATCACCGCGTCGGTGTTCACCGGCGGGCGCGACCTGGCGGGATACACCGCCACGCTGTTCACGCCGCGAGCGGAGCATGTGCCAGCGGGTGGTTATCCGATTCCCCCGGCCGCGAATGCGGGAACGCAGGCCGGCGCGCAGATGCCCGGCGCACCGGCCGGCACGGCCGGCGACCGCTTTGGCGTCACCGGCACCAACGGTCAGAGCCGCACGGATCTCGACGCAGGCCAGTTCGACGTCGAGCGACTCTTCGACGAGGAGTCATTCCTGTCCGGTATCCAGGTCGGCGCGCGCTACGAGCATCAGATCTACACCTCGTCAGGTTCGCGCAATACGGCGCTGGGCGCCAACACGGGCGCGGTCACGCCGAGTCTCTCGGTCCAGAACCCGTACGCCGGGAATTTCTTCGGTGGCCACGCACCCGGTTTCACCACCAACTGGCGCAATCTGGACATCCTGCCGACGCTGGCGCTGATCACACCGGTCAATACCGACGTCCGCAGCGTCACCAACCCCAATGGACTTCCGCCCCAGTTCACGGGCGGTCCCGAGACCGGCGTGTTCCTCACGCCCTACGGCCTGGTGAACAACTACTGGGACGCTAACTACTACAACAACAACTTCAGCAACCAGAACGATGTGATCTCGGGATACGTCATGGCGAAGGCCGATTTCGAACTCGCCGGGATGCGGGTTCGCGGCAACGCGGGCGTTCGCTACGAGCACACCGACAATGAAATCGAAGCGCTGGATTGCGAAAATTGCGCCACGGCGCTCTCGACGCGACCACTGCCCGTCAATCATTCGATGATCACGCGCCATTACGAACAGACCTACGATTACTGGCTGCCGTCCGCGATGCTGTCCGCCGACCTGACCGAACAGCTGGTGCTGCGCATGGCGTATTACAAGACGTACGTGCGTCCGCAACCGCGAGACTCGGGGCCGATCAGCTCCATTCAGGTGCCGCAGGCCCTGGTTCCACCGGTGGATCCCGTTTATACGATCGCGATCGGCGCCACGGGCCTCAAGCCTTACACCGCCGATTCATATGACCTGTCACTCGAATGGTACAACCGCCCCGGCGGCCTGTTCGCCGTGGCGATCTATCAGAAGGATGTGGATGACTACATCGGGCCGATCACCGATCAAGGCGTGTTGTGTCCTGCGAACGGCATCATCAATGGCGTCGACTACGGGCTCGGTACATTGTCGATCGTCGGTACCAACTGCTTCAGCTCGAATACCTTCGTGGGGGCGGGAGGAACTCCGGTGAATGCCCGCGTGCAGGTCTCCGGCCAGACCAACCAGAGCCCGATCCGGGTGAGGGGGCTGGAGCTCTCGGTTCAGCAGAACTTCGATTTCCTGCCAGGCTTCTGGAGCCACTTCGGTGGCGCTGCTAACTACTCGCATACCAGCATCGACGGCGAGGATGCGGCCGGCAACCCGATCACGCTCCCGAGCGTGTCCGAGCACAACCTGAACCTCATCGGTTACTACGAGACCTCGCGGTTCGGCGCTCGCGTCGTCTACAACCGGCGTGGGGAGTACGACCTCGCCGCCGGCAACAGCTTCGTCGGCGATGCGCGCCAGGTCATGGAGCGCAGCCAGGTGGACGCGTCGGTCTCGTTCAACATCACCGACAACATCTCCATCTCCCTGGACGGGTTCAACCTGACCGATGCCATGCGCGCCGAGTTCGAGAACGACCCGATGCTGCCGCGTCGCCTCGACTACGACGGGCGAACCTACCAGGCGACGTTGCGGGCGAGCTTCTGACGTGCACCTTGCCAGCGCGGCGGCTCTCGCTCTCGTTTTCTGCGCCGCGACGGCGACGGCGCAGATTCCGGATCGCAAGCAGGTACTCGATGCCGCCGCGCGCGTCGCCGACTGGCAGCTCGCGCGGCTGGATGGAACGCACATCACGACGCACATGAACGTGGAGTCGCGCGACCCTCGCAGCTGGCAGCAGGGTGCATTCTGGGTGGGAATGACCCGCCTGGCGCAAGTCAGTGGTGAGAAGCGCTTCATCGATGCGATTCACGCGCAGGGTGAGCGCAATGCGTGGAAGCCCGGCGAGCGCGTGCATCACGCCGATGATCACGTGATCGCGCAGAGTTACCTGTGGGCGGCGCGGCACGGCGCGGACAAGAACGTCCTCACGCCGACACGTGGCGTGTTTGACGCCATCCTCGCGGATCCGCCTGTGGTGCACCTGAGCTTCTACTTCTCCAGGACCTACAGCGAAGCACAGTGCCTGCGCCGCTGGTGCTGGTGCGACGCAATCTTCATGTCGCCGCCCGCCTGGCTGGACCTGGCCAACCAGACCGGTGAACGCAAGTACCGTGACTACGCCATGGCGGAGTTCTGGGCAGCAACGGAATTCCTGTACGACCCGGCCGAAAAGCTGTACTTCCGCGACAGCCGGTTCTTCGAGCGACGCGACGAACAAGGCCGCAAATTGTTCTGGAGCCGCGGCAATGGCTGGGTATTCGCCGGTATTGCCAACATGCTGGAGTTGTTGCCGCCCAACCATGCGGATCGACCGCGGCTCGAAGCACTATTCAAGCAGATGGCGGCCAGGCTCAAGGCAGTCCAGAAGGCCGATGGCTACTGGGCGCCCTCGTTGTTAGGCGCGGAGAATTCGCCGGCCGAGACCAGCGGAACCGGCTTCTTCACCTACGGCCTGGCATGGGGAGTGAACCGCGGCCTGCTGCCCGCGGATGACTATCGCGCGTCCGTTCTCAATGGATGGGCCGCACTGACCAGGGCCGTCACCAGGGATGGCCGCCTGGGCTGGGTGCAACAGGTCAGCGATCGTCCTGAGCAGGTCGCCGAGGCCGACACGCACTTCTACGGCGTGGGCGCGTTCCTGCTGGCTGCCAGTGAATTGGCGGTGCTGCGGTAATTCATTGAGGATTCGGGTATGTAGTGCGTCGTAGTTAAGCGGGCTTTGGTAGCGCTCACGGCGCGGAGACGATGGACCACTCGACGAAAACGACAGGCCCGGGCGAGGGCAATAGCGAACGCGAGCGTTTCCTGAAGCAGCTCTCGGAACGCTATCGCCAGCCGCTGACCGCGTACTTCCAGCGTCGAGTGAGCTCGCGCAGCGAAGCCGAGGATCTGACGCAGGAGGTGTTCCTGCGCCTGGTCAAGCGTCTCGACGTCGAGACGCTCGACAATCCCGAAGCCTTCGTCTTCACGACCGCGGTCAACCTGCTTCGGGACCGTTTCCGTCGAGGCCAGACGCAACGCAGTCATCTCGCGGAAGTGAGTCTGCAGCAACCGGGCATCGAGGAGCTCTCGCCGGAGCGCGTCTTCGACAGTCGCCAGCATCTCGAGAGCGTGATCGAGGCGCTGGAACAACTCGACGAGCGATGTCGCGACGCATTCATCCTCCATCGGCTGGAAGGCATGAAGCACGCGCAGATTGCCGAGCTGTACGGGGTATCGGTGAGCTCGGTGGAAAAGTACATCATCAAGGCGCTGGCGGTTTTGACCGAGCGTCAAAAAGGGTAATGATTTTGCAGCCAGAATCTCCAAATTCCTTGTACGAACAGGCCGCCGCATGGGTGATCCGGATCAATGGCGAGCCCAGTGAGATCGACCTCGACAAGTTCGCGCTGTGGCAGGCGCAAGGGCCGCAGTATGTCCGCGCGTATGAGGACGCCTCGCGTGCCTGGACCGCGGTTGGCGAGAATTCCTCGGCGCCGAAGTTGCTGGCGATGCGGCGCGAGGCGCTGGAGCGCACCGGTCGCTATACCCGCCGCTGGAACCGGCGTGGTTTGGCCGCCGGCCTGGTTGCGTTGATAGCCCTGCCGCTGGCCATCTTGTACAACTCTTCGACGCGGCCGCCGGAACAGGCATTCGAGACCGGGCGCGGCGAACAGCGAGTCATCGTGCTGGCCGACGGTTCGCGGATGTCCCTCGATGCGATGACCCGCGTGAAGGTTGTGTACGGACACGACGAGCGTCGCGTCACGCTGACGTCGGGCCGCGCGAACTTCGAAGTCGCCAGGGATCTGGCGCGGCCGATGAACGTGCATGCCGGGCCGCGCACCGTCACGGCGCTGGGTACGGTGTTCACCGTCGAACGCGAACCACATGACGTGGTCGTCACCTTGGTCGAAGGTCGGGTGGCGGTGACCAGCGGCAACCGGGCGCGTGCACTCATCGAAATGAAACCGCTCCAGCAACTGCGCATCGACGACGACGGCGCGATCACGATGCGCGATGGCCTCGACCCGGTACTGGCGATGGCCTGGCGCGAAGGCAAGTTGATCTTCGACAATGAACCGCTCGTCGACGTCGTCGCGACCATGAACAACTATGTGACGACGCCTATCGTCGTCGAAGGGAGTGCGCGCGAGCTGCGCGTCAGCGGCGTGTTCAAGGCGGGTGACACTCCCGCGTTCGTCGAAGCGATGGAGAGCCTGTTCCCGGTGGAGGCGTCGCGCCATCCGCATTCGATTACGCTGCAGATGAAGAATTGAGGACACGCGCAGCCGGCGCGTTGTATGTGCAGACCCGCTCGAACGGGCATGAAGCACGCTACGTCAGAGGGGGATCGATGAAGTCCGCAGGCCGGCTGCACTACCGCGCACTCGTCTGGACCGCCGTGTTCGCGGCGTTGATCTTCGTGCCATCGGGAACTGCCAGGGCGCAAAACGAAGTCCACGAGTACAACATTCCCGCCGGCGACCTTGGGGAAGCGCTGCGCGCTTTCGCAGCCGCATCGAACACCCAGATCCTGTTTGCGCCGGAAGTCGTCGAGGGTCGCCGCAGCCATGGAATCAGCGGCCGACTCTCGCTCGAAGCGGCGATGACCTCGTTGCTCGCCAATACCTCACTCACTTACCGGATGACGGCGTCCAACGTCATCATCGTGATGCTGGAAGCGGAAACCGGTGTGCCGCCTCCGGCGAGCGCGACACCCTCGTCGTCGGTAGAAGCCGGGGAGGTGCCGTTCGTCACGCTGGAAGAAGTGATCGTCACGGCAAGCAAGCGTCTCGAGAACGTACAGGTAGTTCCATTTTCCGTGCTGGTGGTGACCCACTCCGCGATGGAGCGGTCGAACATCCGCGACTTCGACGACCTCGTGAAGATCGCACCATCGGTGACGATCACCAAGACTTCGCAGCCGGGCAACAACAGCATCAACATCCGCGGCATCGGGACCTATGCGTACAGCATCGCCACCGAGCCCAGCGTCGCGGTGGTGATCGACGAGATTCCGCAGGCCTTCCAGGCCGCCGCGTTCGCCGCGCTGGTCGACGTGAAGCAGATAGAAGTCCTGCGCGGCCCGCAAAACACATTGTTCGGAAAGTCGGCGTCCGCCGGCGTGATCAGCATCACCACGCAACCCGCCACCGATGAGTTCACGGGCCGTGCCGATGTCATGACCACCGATGATGGTGAACATCGCGTGTTCGCCACGATCTCCGGCCCCGTCTCCGAGGCCTTGAAGTTCCGCCTGGCGGGAAACTACAGCGAGTACCGCGGCAACATCCGCAACCTCAGCACCGGCAACTGGCTCAATGGCAATGAGGACACGACGCTGCGTGGCAAGCTGGTGTGGGAGCCAGACGAAGACTGGACGATCACGCTGTCGCCGTTCTACACGCGGACCATCGGGTCCTGTTGCGCCCCCGCGGAGTACTTCGTGAGCCCCGGGTCGACGACGGGTGGAGCGGCGACCGGCCCGTCACGCATTCCCATGTCCACCTTCCTGGCCGGGATAACGCCCGGGCCAAAAAACACGCTCACCCGCCTGGACGTGGACGCGCAGGGCAACTCGGAGGATTACGGCGCGGGTCTCAAGATCGTGCGCGATATCGGTGACCACACTTTCACGTCGATCACGTCATACGACTCCTACCGGCTGGACGATCGCCAGGATACGGACTCCACGGACATCGATTTCTCGGCATTCCAACCGATCTCGCCTGCGGGCGGCTCCGCGAACGGCGGCTACTTCGATATCGAATCGAAGACCCAGGAATTCCGGCTGACCTCACCCGAGCAGCGCCTGCGCTATGTGGCCGGCCTGTTCTACAGCGACACGAATTCGGAGCGCTACTTCGTGCGTGGCTCCAACACGCTGGATGACTACAACATCTCGCCGACACCGTCGCCGACGCCCGCGAATCTGCCGACCACGAACAGCACCGCGTACTCACGCTACCTGGCGACCGCGCGCGCGACCAACTATGCGCTGTTCGGCCAGGGAAACCTCGGGCTCACGGAGAAGCTCGATTTCCTGCTCGGCCTGCGCGTGAACCGCGAGGAAATCGAGTACACGTTCCATGACCTTGGCAACAACGTCACCTTCGGCAGCCCGCGGTGTTCGACCACCGCTCCGTCCGGCACACCGATCGAAACCTGCAATCACGATACCTCGGTGACGGGTCGCACCGGCTTCCAGTACCAATTCACGCCAGACGTGATGGCCTTCACCACGTACTCGCGCGGATACAAGGGCATGGCGTACGACCTCACCAGCACCTTGACCACGCGCACGCCCGTCGCCAACGGACCCATGGCGGGCGAGCCGCTCGCGGATGTCATCGCCTCCAACCAGCCCGTGCCTGCGGAAACCGTGGACAGCTACGAGCTTGGCATCAAGACGTCCTTCTTCGACCACCGGCTCAACTGGAACCTCACCGCCTTCTACATGGTGTTCGAGGGATTCCAGGCGCAGAGCCGGGACCAGAACCTGAATCAGAACCTGCTGAACAGCATCGGTGAAGTCACGTCGCGCGGCGTCGAGACCGAGTTCGCCGCGCTGTTCGGGAATTTCAGCATCAACGCTGCCGGCGCCTGGAACGAGGCGATCATGGAGGACTTCCCGAATGCGGGCTGCTTCCCGCGCCAGACCGCCGCCGAAGGCTGCGTCGGCAACGTGCAGGATCTTTCCGGAAAGCCGTTGTTCAACGCGCCCGAATGGAAATTCAATGTCAACGCGCAGTACGAATTCGCGTTCGGCGAACGTCTCGCCGGCTTCGTCAACATGGGGTACCGCTGGCAATCCGCCGTGGTCTTCAACCTGCTGCAGGATCCGGATTCGGTGCAGGAGGCTTATGGCATCGCCAACCTCTCCGGCGGCTTCAAGGCCGAGCATTGGAAGGTGACCGCGTTCGTCAACAACCTGTTCGACGAGAGTTATGCGCTGACCCGGGGGCGCGATGCGCACATCAACATCCCCGCCGGCGGCAATGCGGTGAACTGGAAACCCGCTCGCGACTTCGCGCGCTATTACGGCCTGCGGGCCTCCGTCTTTTTTTAAGCAATGAGACTACGAATATTTCTGATTGCCGCGGCTCTCGCGCTTGGAACGACGGCAGCAGCCGGCGAGATCCAGGCACCGTCCTTCAACGAAGTCGTGGAGGGGCGCATCCAGCCGAAACTCGAGCGGCTGGTGATGCAACTCGTGAAAGAGGGGCGGGGGATGCAAATCGACGGGACACCCGTCTTCAATGGCTCGGACAAGTTCCTTCCGGGCAAGATTGCGCTCGCGTTCTCCGACCTGATCGAGTCCCTGCCGGCCGACGATCCGCGTCTCGCGCGATACATCGCGAACTTTCGCAGCGTTGCCAAACTGACGGTGGACGATCCCAACGACAGCTGGGGCATTTACTACTATCTCTCGGCGCTCGCGGCGCTCGATCGTGGCGGCCACCTGAAGGAGGCGCTCGATCCGCTGACGCTGGCGAAGCTGCGCGTACGACTCGACTGGCGCACATTCGTTGATCTCGACAACTACGCTCTCATAGAGCATCCCAACAACTACTACTGCGTCGCCTTCGCGATCGCACGGCTGCGCCATCAGTTGGGCTGGGAAGAGGGCGAAGGCGCCAAACACCTGTACGCGGCCATGACCTCTCACTACCGCGAGTACTCAGGCGACTACGGCTTTGCCGATGAGACGGACGGCGATGGCAGATTCGATCGCTACAGCGTCCTGCTCGCGGGAGAAATCGCGCATCGATTCATGGAAACCGGCGATGCGCCGCCTGCCGAGGTGATCGACTGGTTGCGCAAGTCCACGGCGGTCATGCTCCAGCGCCTGAACCCTCGCGGCGAAGGTTTCGAGTACGGTCGAAGCCTGGGTCCTTACAGCGAGACGGCCATCATCGAAGTGTTGACCGCCGCGGCACTCCTGAACCTGCTCGACGATGACGACAAGACGTTGGCATACGCCTATGCATCGCGCGCTGCGCAGCGATACGCGGACTTCTGGCTGGACGCGCGCACGGGGTCCGTGAACCTGTGGGACGGAGGCAGACGCACCGACAAGTATCGCGGCAAGTTTCGCATCCTGGGCGAGAACTTCTCGTTGGGACACCAGTACGCCTACACCAACGCCGCGTGGAATCGCATGGGCTTTCGCAACCAGCCTCCGCTGCGGGATTTCGCCGCGAAGCTGGAACGGCTGCCGAAACGCTCCACGACCTGGTTCTCCCGTGGCAAGTACGACCGCATGCTGCTCACCTTGCGCGAAGGCGGTCGGGTCATCGGTTTGCCGCTGATCAATGGCGGCGTTAGTCAGCACATGCATGTTCCGTATTTTCCGATTCCGTTCTCGCCGGGAATGCTCGATGGTGTCGCCGACGAAACCGAGCCCTTCCTGCTGCCACGATTCGAACTCGAAGACGGCTCGGTGCTCATGCCAATCGCGTACTTCCGCGACGTCCAGGTCAGCGCCAACGGGCACCGCACCCAGGTCAGCTATCGCCAGACAGAGCTGGATCGCCTGGGTGAGTCGGCACCCAAACCCGATGACCGGTTGGCGGTGACGACGACCTATGTCTTCGAACCCGGGGTGATCACGCGAACGGACGTGTACACCGCCAGGCAGCCGCTGAACGTGAAAAGCGTCGCGATGGCCTTCGGCTCACATTCGGGTAGCCCGGTCACGAGCGAGCTGACGACGCGATTCGGCGACGGGCTGGTGCGCGAATTCAGCGTGGCCGGAATGGACTCCTGTCGATCCGCATCGGCGCTCGACGACATTCGTTATCACACGCCCCAGGGAGCGTTGCGAAGCAAGGTCAACTGCCTGCGCAAGGCTTTCACGATGCGGGAGCCCGTCACGATCCGGTGGGAACTTCGATACCGGACGCACTAGCTACATGACCAGACCTCGCAGCGCCACTCACGGACTTTTCACCGCGACGATAAATGACGTCGCGGCGCGTGCCGGCGTCTCCAAACGCACGGTCAGTCGCGTCATGAACGAAGAGCCCAACATCACCGCGGACACGCGCGACCGCGTCCTGAAGGTGATCGAGCGGCTCGGCTATCGGCCGAATCCGGCCGCACGCCGGCTCGCGAGTGGAAAATCACATCTCATCGGGCTGTTTCACTCGGTGTGCACGCCACCCGATGCGGCGCTGGTGGAGCAGATCACGTTCGCGATGGCCAGCGAACGGTACCGGGTGCTCATCTGTTCGAGTGACCATCGCTCGCCGAATGCGGCCGAGGAACTCGCATCGCTGGCGCGAATCGTTCCCATCGACGGCGCGATCCTTTGCGCGCCGCTGTCGGAACAGCTGACTTTCGCTCCGGCCTTCCATGCCCAGAAGATTCCATGTGTCCGGATCGGAACGAGCGCCGGCCTTCACTGCGTTTCGTCCGACGACCGCGAAGCCGCACGCCAGATGACGCGATACCTCGCGTCGCTCGGCCACCAGCGCATCGGCTTCGTCTGCGGCCCCAGGGAACACGACAGCATGCAGCAACGCCGGCAGGGATTTTTCGACGGCTTGCAGATCGCAGGGTTGCCCATCGACCCCTGCATCATCCTGCAAGGCGTGGACACCTTCGACTCCGGCGTGGAGTGCGGTCGCCGACTGCTGAGTGACACGGCAGGTCGTCCAACGGCGATCTTCGCGAGCACGGACGCAATGGCAACCGGCATTCTGCGGGCCGCGCACGAATTCGGCATCCCGGTACCCAAGGCGTTGTCAGTGGCGGGATTCGGCGACCAGCCTGTCGCCAGCCAGCTCTGGCCAGCGCTTACGACCGTGCGACCGCCGATTCGAGCTCTGGCAGATCGCGCCGCTGCGGCACTGCTCGAGCTCTTGTGCCGTGTATCCGCGGACAGGAGCCAGTCGCTCGTGCCCTCGGCCGAGATCATCCTGCGCGACTCGACGGGCCCGCTGGGCGCGCAGCGCGTACAGCTCTCCATTCGAAACTAGTTAGCTGGTCCGGCCGCGCATCCGCGGCGCCACTCGGGCTTCATTCCGCACAGCGGAATCCAACGTGTATTTTGTCGCGTGGTCGTTGTCGCCGCCGATGCGTTGATGCAATCTGTCTCGCATAGTGCGGTTCGATGTTTCGCAGTACGAAATACGGGGGATTCACAAATGGACGACAGTTCCATCCGCTGCCGCAACGCGTGCGTTTCACTCTTCATCGGCCTTGCCTTCACGTGCGGCGCATTCGCGCAGACGGGAGAACAAGACTCGAATGACGAAGATCGCCTGCTGACCACGGTCACCGTCACCGCGCAGAAGCGCGACCAGGATCTGCAGGACGTGCCGATCACGATCACCGCAATCGGGTCGCAGCTGCTGCGTGATTCCGGTGTGCGAGACATCAAGGACCTGACGTTGTTGACGTCCGGGCTCGTCGTCACCTCGACGTCGAGCGAGGTTTCCACGACCGCGCGTATCCGCGGAATAGGCACCGTGGGAGACAACATCGGCCTTGAATCTTCGGTGGGTGTCGTCATCGACGGCGTCTACCGCCCGCGCAACGGGGTGGGCTTCGGCGACCTCGGCGAGCTGGAGCGTATCGAGGTGTTGAAGGGACCACAGGGCACGGTGTTCGGCAAGAACACCTCGGCCGGCGTCATCAACGTGATCTCGAAGCGGCCGGATTTCGAGGGCGGCGCCAGCGCCGAGCTCACGGCCGCGAACTTCAACGGCTACGAAGGGGCGGTTTCGATCAACGGACCGCTCGTCGACGACAAGCTCGCCGGCAGGTTCTACGGCGCGTATCGACGTCGCGACGGTCTCTACGACGTGAGCACCGGTGACGGCACGCGCCAGACCAAGGAAGATGCCAATCGCGATGTGGTAGTCGGACGGGGGCAGCTGCTGTTCACGCCGTCCGAGAACACCAGCGCGCTGTTCATCGCCGATTACGCGCGGCGCACCGAGAACTGCTGCGGCGCCGTGCAGATCAACGACGGTGCTACTGCGCCGCTCATGGATGCGGTCTCCGCCGACTCCGGCGTGTCGCGTCCCGCGGACCCATTTGCCCGACTCCAGTTTGCGGATCGTTCGGACGAGCAGGAGCTGCGCGACATGGGCCTGTCCGCGGAGCTCACTTTCGAACCTTCGTTCGGCAAGATCACCTCGATCACCGCGTGGCGCAATTTTGAATCGACAATTGGACAGGACGCCGACTACAGCACGGGCGACGTGTTATGGCGCAATTCGAAGGGACCGAACGGCAACGAGTTCAAACAACTGTCGGAGGAGCTGCGTTTCTCCGGTGAGACCGACAAGATCGAGTGGATGGTCGGCGCCTTCTACGCCGGGGAGAATCTGGATTCGGACCTGAACCTGCGTTATGGCGCAGATTTCGAGACCTACTACAGCCTCGTGCTGTCCGCCGGAATGGCGCCAACGCTGGTCAATGCCCTCACGGGCCGTCCCGCGCAGACGGCGTATCCCACCGGCGCGGGTTATCAGGATCGCTTCGAGCAGCGCTCGGACAGCTTCGCCTTGTTCACGAACGAGACGTTCCACTTCACGGAACGCCTGCACGGCACGATTGGCTTGCGTTACACCAACGAGCAGAAGGACCTCGATTCGTCGTACACCAACTCCGACAACGGCGCGGGATGTGCGGCCTCGCGCGCGCGTTATCCCATCATCTCGGCGGCACTGCCCGCGGCCGCGGTGCCAGGCTGGTACAACTTTGGATGCGCGACATTCGCGGATCCCATCTACAACGGTGTCAGCACGTCGCAGAGCATCGACGAAAGCGAGACCAGCGGCACGGCCAAGCTGGCATTCGACTTCAGCGACCAGCTCATGGCCTTCCTTTCCTATGCGCGCGGCTACAAAGCCAGCGGCTTCAACCTGGATCGCGAGCGCACTCCCATCGCTTCGACGGGCGCGCCCTTGTTCGCCTTCGACGCGGACACGAGCTTCAAGCCCGAGACCGTGGATTCGTATGAGCTCGGCGCGAAGTACGCGTCTTCGAACCACATGTTCCGGTTGAACTCTTCGCTCTTCTACCAGAAGTTCGAGGACTTCCAGCTCAACACCTTCACGGGCATCAGCTTCGTGGTCGTGTCGATTCCGGAAGTGACCTCGCGCGGCGTCGACCTGGACTTCGACCTGGCGCCGACCGACGGGCTCGTGTTCAACGCCGGCGTCACATACGCGAAGACCGAATACGGCGACTTCACACCGCCGTTCCCGGCGCTGTTCCGGCTGCCGAACGCGCAGATGTCGTTCGCGCCGGAGTGGTCCGCCTCGCTCGCGACCACCTACGAGCACAATCTCGGCAGCTCGATGCAGTGGCGCTTCAACGTCGGTGCGAAGTACACGTCCGAATACAACACGGGCTCGGACCTGAACCCCGTCAAACTACAGGAAGCGCTTACGCTCGTGAACGCGCGGTTCGGCATCGGTGCGCAGGACCAGAAATGGTTCCTCGAGGCCTGGGCGCAGAACCTCACGGACGAGGAGTACTACCAGGTGGTTTTCGATGCGACGCTGCAGACTGGTACGTTTGACGCCTACCTCGGGGCGCCGCGCACCTACGGCCTGACATTGCGGATGCAGTTCTAGCTCCTGGCGGCTTCCTGTTCCTGCAGGAGCCGCCAGTCGATCTTCCCGGTGGCGGACTTCGGCAGGCTCGCCACGAATTCCACTTCGCGCGGCACCTTGTACGCGGCCATGCGCTCAGCCGACCACGCGATGAGCTCCTCGGCGGCGAGCGTCGCGCGCGCCGCTTCCCGCGGCACCACGAGCGCTTTGACCATCTCACCGCTGCGCGAGTCGGGCTTGCCGATGACACAGGCCTCCTGCACGCCAGGATGGCCATAAAGCAGCGCTTCTACCTCGGCGGGCCACACCTTGAAACCTGCGGCGTTGATCATGCGCTTCAGGCGATCGACGAAGTGGAAGTAACCATCTTCGTCGACGCGCGCGAGGTCGCCTGTGCGCAAAAACTTCCTGCCGTCGCGCATGAGGAAGCAGGCTGCGTTCTCCCCGGGCTTGTTCCAGTACTCGTCGAGCACCTGCGGACCCGAGACGATGATTTCCCCCACCGCGCCCTGCGGCACTTCGGCGAGCGTCAGCGGATCGATGATGCGCGCGTCGGTGTCGAAGATCGGAATGCCGAGGCAATGCGGCTTGGGCCGGTCGCCCGGATTGATGTGAGTCGGGGCCAGGGTCTCTGTCATGCCATAGCCCTCTATATAAGTGAGGCCGCAGAGCTCTTGCAGCCGCGCGGCCACCGCCTGGGGCATCGCCGCGCCTCCGCCGCCGATGAGGCGCATCGAGGACAGATCGTGACGCGCCGCGTCGTAGTTTGAAATGAGGTCGATGATCATCGCGGGCACGGTGGTGAGGGTCGACACCTTGTGACGCGCGATCGCGGTGAAAGCGGCTTCGCGATTCCATCGCGGCATCAGTACCAGGCTCGACCCGGCATAGATGTGCACGTTCATCGAGTTCTGCATGCCGGTGACGTGGAACAGCGGCAGCACGACGAGCGCGCGCGCGTGGTGTCGAACGTCGTGCCAATGCGCGATAGCCACGGTGCTGTGCATGACGCCGCGGTGCCGGTGCGTGCAGCCCTTGGGCTTGCCAGTCGTGCCAGAGGTGTAGCAGATCAACGCCACATCGTCGGGCCCGGCCGTGTGCGGTGCCGGTGCGTGTGCCTGCTCGAGCACTTCGTGCCAATGAGTGACCTGCGGCTGCCGGAATTGCATGCGCGGCCCGGCCAGCGCCTCGGGCAGCACGGTGGCCGCTTCATCGCCCGCGTAGTCTGCGTAGCAGGCCACGATGGAGTGTTGAACCGCTGCGCCCTGGCCCTTTGTTTCGAGAAGAGGTTCGACGCGCGGCTGCAGCTCCTGCGCCGTGACGATCGTCGTGGCGCCGGCATCTTGCAGCAGGTGCTCGAGTTCGCCGGTCGTGTTCATGCAGTTGATCGGGACGACCACGGCATCGGCGCGCAGGATGCCGTAGTACGCGATCACGAACTGAGGGCTGTTGTGCATGAACAGCGCGACCCGGTCACCCCGTCGCACGCCGCACTTCTTCTGCAGGAAGCCCGCGAGCGCCTCGCTCTGGGCACGGAATTCGCGGTAGTTGGTCACGCCACCGCCGAACAGCAGGGCGGGGAGGCTCGGGAAGCGGGTTGCCGAAACTTCGAGGTTGTACCAGAGCGAGGTTTCGGGAACGGCGAGATGGTAAGGCAGGCGGCGCGGGAAGAAACTGGCGTTCATGCTCAGAATACGCCGCGCGAGGCCGTGAAGATGCGCTGGCGCAGCATCACCATGCGTGGCCCGAGCTCACTGACGATACGTTTGCGCGTGACGTCGAACATCGCGCCGCTGCACGACAGCGCCATGACGCGCGTGCGGTCAGCCGAGATCAGCGGCACGCCGACCGCGAAGACGTCCGGATTCCAGTCGCCGAACGAGTAGACGAAGCCGTGCTTGTCGTAGTTGCGAAGGCTGGATTGCATTTCGGCCGCCAGCTTGGCGCGGGCCGCGAGCGGCAGAGGCCGCGTGATCGCCTCGATACGCTGCTCGCGCTGCTCGGGCGTCATGGCAGCGAGATAGGCCCGGCCCAGCGCCGTGGTGTTGTGCGGCACGCGCTGGCCGACCTCCAGCCGAAGTAGATAGGTTGGGCTGCCGTGACAGATCTCGACGATGACCATGTGCTGGCCGTCGTTCTCGCCCAGGCAGATGGTCGCCTGCGCGAATTCCGCCATCTCCAGCATGAACGGCCGCGCCAGCTCGCGCGTGTTGAGCGCGGCGAGATAGGTGTGGCCCAGCGACAGAACGCCGGCGCCCAGCGCGTATTCTTCGCGTGCCTTGGAGTGCGTCAGGAACCCGATGCGCTTGAGTGTGTATGTGAGGCGCGAGACTGTGGGCTTGGCGAGGCCGGTGCGCCGCGCAATCTCCTGGTTGCCGAGATAACGGTCACCCGAGCGAAAGCAGCGCAGGATCGCCAGCCCGCGCGCCAGCGCCGCGACGAACAGGCGATCCCCGGACTCGCGCACGCGATGCAACGTGCGCAACTGCGGGTTGTCGGGTGTTTCTTTGTACTTGTGCTTGCGGGGCATGAGGATTCTCTTACGCGGTTGCCAGCTGCTGCGCGAGCTCGAGTCGTCCGATCTGATTGCTGTGGACCTCGTCCGGTCCATCGGCGAGACGCAGCGTGCGCGCGTGCGCATAACCCGCCGCGAGCGGAAAATCATCGCAGACGCCGGCGCCGCCATGAGCCTGGATGGCCCAGTCGAGCACCTGGCAGGCCATGGCGGGTGTCGCCACCTTGATCATCGCGATCTGCTTGGCGGCGGCCTTGTTGCCGACGGTGTCCATCAGGTGAGCGGCATTGAGCACCAGCAGCCGCGCGCTGTCGATCTGGATGCGCGCACTCGCGATGCGTTCGAGCGTCACGGTCTGCTCGGAGATCTTGCGGCCGAACGTGGTACGCGCCGAGGTGCGCCGGCAGAGCAGCGAGAGCGCGCGCTCGGCGAGGCCGATGGCTCGCATGCAATGGTGGATGCGACCCGGGCCGAGGCGCGCCTGCGCAATCGCGAAGCCTTCGCCTTCGCCGCCGAGCAGGTATTCGGCCGGCACGCGCACTTTGTCGAATACCACTTCCGCGTGCCCGTGCGGCGCGTCGTCGTAGCCGAACACGCGCAGGCTGCGCAGCACCTGCACGCCAGGCGCGTCGCGCGGGACGAGGATCATCGACTGTTGGCGATGCCGGTTCGAATTGTCGGGAGCGGTCTTGCCAATGACGATGAGCAGCTTGCAGCGGGCGTCGGCGGCGCCAGAGACCCACCACTTGCGGCCGTCGAGGACATACGAGTCTCCCGCGCGAGTTATTCGGCACTCGATGTTGGTCGCGTCGCTCGAGGCGACGGTGGGCTCGGTCATGGCGAATGCGGAACGGATCTCGCCCGCGAGCAGCGGTTCGAGCCAGCGCTTCTTGTGTTCGGGCGTTGCGTAGCGCTCGAGCAGTTCCATGTTGCCGGTGTCGGGCGCGCTGCAATTGCAGGCCTCCGACGCGATCGGCGAACGGCCCAGCAGCTCCGCGAGCGGCGCGTATTCGAGATTGGTGAGCCCGGCGCCGTGCTCCGATTGCGGCAGGAACATGTTCCAGAAGCCGGCCGCGCGCGCCTTTTTCTTGAGCTCCTGCATGACGGGCGGGCTGTCCCATGGAAAGCACTTGCGGATGTCCGCGAGCTGCGCCGCATAGATCGGTTCGGCCGGGTAGATCTCGGCGCGCATGAACTCGTCGAGCCGCGAACGCAGCCGCTGCACTTTGTCGGAATACTCGAACATACAGGTCCCTCTAATGAACCCCGCGGGCCTGCGCCCAGCCGAGATCCGCGATTGGGCGGGTGAGACTGCCGGCTTCGGTGGCGTGCTCGCTCGATGCATTGCCGAGCTTCGCGCGCGCCGCCACGCCCTGCAGGATCGAGGCGAGCCGGAATAGATTGAACGCAATGTAGAAATTGAACGTTGACGTGGACTCGGCTGAACGCCCGGTCCGCGCGAGATATTTCCCGACGTACGCCTGTTCGGACGGAATGCCGAGCTGCGCGAGATCGAGACCGGCGAGACCCTTGCGAATGGCCTCGGGCATGCGATACGGCATGCAGTTGTATGCGAAGTCCGAGAACGCATTGCCGAGTGTCGCAAGTTCCCAGTCGATGACCGCGAGGATGCGGAGTTCGTGGCGGTCGAAGATGAGGTTGTCGATGCGAAAGTCGCCGTGCGTGATGCGCGCGGGCTCCTCGGGCGGCATGTGCCGCGGCAGCCAGTCGATGAGCTGCTCCATGGAATCGATGTACTCGAGCTCGCTCGCGCGATACTGCTTGCTCCAGCGCTCGATCTGGCGCGCCACGTAGTTCTCGCGGCGGCCGAAATCCGCGAGGCCGGCGGCGTCGGGGTCGATCGCGTGGATCGCCGCGATCACGCGGTTCATCTCTTCGTAAATGGCGGCGCGCTCGGGCGGCGTGAGGCCCGGCAGCGCGGGGTTCCAGAAGATTCGCCCCTCGACGTACTCCATGAGATAGAACGGCGTGCCCGCCACGCTGACATCGTCGCAATAGCAGATGGCGCGTGGCACAGGGACGGCGCTGCCCGCGAGCGCGGTGAGGATTCGGAACTCGCGGTCGACTGCGTGCGCCGACGGCAGAAGCACACCCGGTGGCTTGCGCCGCAACACGTAACGGCCGCTGTCTGTGGATAGTAGATAGGTCGGGTTCGACTGGCCGCCGGAGAATTGCCGGATCGTCAACGCTCCGGCACCCGGCAACCGCTCGTGGAGCCAGCTTGCCAGTCGCGCCGCGTCCATGACGTGCGCATCGCGCACCGGTATGGTGGCAGTAGGCTCGATGCTCGTACGCGAGGACATGATGGCGCTCAAACTACCGAGGCGCCGCCGTCGACGGCGATGATCTGCCCGGTGATGTGGCGCGCGGCGCCGCTCGCGAGCAGCACGGCGAGGCCTTCGAGATCGGCAGGTTCGCCGAGTTGCTTCATCGGCGTGGCTTCGATCACACGTGGCGTGAGTTGATCGAGCACGACCTGAGAAAACTTCGTGCGGATGAAGCCCGGGCAGATCGCATTCACGCTGATGCCGTACTGGCCCCATTCTGCGGCCAGCGCGCGCGTGAACTGCACGAGGCCGCCCTTGCTGGTGTGATAAGCGATTGCCTGCAGGTGCTGCGAGCCCTGGATGCCCGCGATCGAGGCGATGTTGACGATGCGGCCCTGCTTGCGCGGGATCATCCAGCGCACGCCTATCTGCTGCGTGAGCAGGAATACACCCGTGAGATTGAGCCCGAGCACCTTGTTCCATCCCTCGAGCGGGTGCTCGCTGGCGGGCGCGCCCCACGTGGCGCCGGCGTTGTTGACGAGGATGTCGATGGGTGCGCCGGCCGCCGCAGCCACCGCGTCGACGAACGGATTCACGTTCTCGGTGCGCGACAGGTCGCCGACGACACGCACGGCAGATACGCCGCGATCCCGCTGCAGGCTCGCGACCGCCGCATCGAGTTCGTCGGATTTGCGCGCGGAGATGATGACCTTCGCTCCCATCTCGCCGAGCGCGCCCGCCATCGCGAGGCCGAGGCCGCGCGAACCGCCAGTGACGAGCGCCGTGCGTCCCGTAAGGTCGAATGCTGCGCGCACGCTCATGTATGGCTCTCCAGGAGGATCGAGTCGCTGACCACAGCGAGATGATGCGTCGAGTCACCGAAGGTCATGTCGATCATGGTCAGGCGTTTGAAGTAGTGGCTGACCGCCAGCTCGTCGGCCATGCCCATGCCACCATGCAGTTGGACCGCCTGCTGGCCCACGAAGCGCGCGGCCTTGCCGACGTAGCATTTGGCTGCGGACACATCGCGCCTGCGCAAGGCCTCATCCCCCTTTTCCATTCCTTGGGCCGCGCATCGTCCCGTGGCCAGGATGCTCATCGAGCGCGCCTGGGTGGCCTGCACGTACATGTCGGCCATGCGGTGTTGCAGCGCCTGGAAGCGGCCGATGGGCTGGCCGAATTGCTTGCGCGACTTCGTGTATTCGATGGTGGTGGCATTCGCCGCCTCCATGGCGCCGACGGCCTCGGCGCACAGCGCCGCGATGCCGCGCTGCACGGCACGCTCGATTGCCGCCGTCGCATCGCCGACACCGAGCATCTTCTCGCCCGCGGGCAGCTTCACGTCATCGAAGAACACATCGGCGGCACTGCGTCCGTCCTGCGTGCGGTAGCGTACGAGGCGCACACCGGGAGCATTCGGATCTACCAGGAACACCGCGAGGTCTTTCCCGGCCCCATCTTTCATCCGGGCACTCACGAGCAGGAGGTCGGCCACGGCGCCGTCGGGCACGGTGGCCTTTGCGCCGTTGAGCACATACGAATCGCCAGCGCGCCGCGCCTCGGTGCGCACGGTCGACGCGTACCGCGCCTCGGCTTCACCGTGCGCCAGCGCGAGCTTCAAGCCACCGGCCGCGACGCGCGGCAGCAGATCGGCCTGCTGCGAGTCGGTGCCGTGGTCCGCGATGAGCGGCGCGCACAGCGCCACGGTGGATAGATAGGGCTCGAGCACCAGCGCGCGGCCGATCTCCTCCATCGTGAGCATCAGCTCGGTGGCGCCGCCGATGCCGCCGTGCGCCTCGGGCAGGCCGATGGAGAGAAAACCCTGTTCGGCGAATGCCTGCCAGATCTCGTCGCTCGAGCCCGTGGGTTTCGCGAGACTGTTGCGGCGCGTCTCGAAGTCGTAGCGCTCCGTGAGGAAGCGCCGCACGGATTCCTGCAGGGCAAGTTGTTCTTCGTTGAATTCGAATTGCATTTGTCAGAGCCCCAGCAGGCGGTGCGCGATGATGTTGCGCTGGATTTCGTTCGAGCCTGTGGGTTTCGCGAGACTGTTGCGGCGCGTCTCGAAGTCGTAGCGCTGCGTGAGGAAGCGCCGCACGGATTCCTGCAGGGCAAGTTGTTCTTCGTTGAATTCGAACTGCATTTGTCAGAGCCCCAGCAGGC
>DASQJS010000374.1:0-4617 GCA_035630995.1 Steroidobacteraceae bacterium
GGTCGTACACCACGATCTTGCGATCCTTGCCGGCCTTGTCGAGGCCGTAGGCGAGCGCAGCCGCGGTCGGCTCGTTGATGATGCGCTTCACGTCGAGACCGGCGATGCGGCCGGCATCCTTCGTGGCCTGGCGCTGCTGGTCATTGAAGTATGCCGGCACCGTGATGACGGCCTCGGTCACTTCTTCGCCGAGATAGTCCTCGGCGGTCTTCTTCATCTTCATGAGCACGCGCGCGGAAATTTCCGGCGGCGCCTTCTTTTCGCCCTGGGCTTCGACCCAGGCATCGCCGTTGTCGGCCTTCACGATCTTGTAGGACACCATGTTGATGTCCTTCTGCACGACGGCGTCGTCGAACTTGCGGCCGATGAGGCGCTTCACCGCGAACAGCGTGTTCTGCGGATTGGTCACTGCCTGGCGCTTCGCCGACTGGCCCACGAGGACTTCGTTGTCCTTGGTGAACGCGACGATGGACGGCGTGGTGCGGTCACCCTCGCTGTTTTCGATGACGCGCGGCTTGCCGCTTTCCATGATGGCGACGCAGGAATTCGTGGTTCCCAGATCGATGCCGATTACCTTGCCCATAACGAAATCTCCGAAATAACTTTTTGTTTCAGCCAGGCCCCAAATGTGGTGGCCAGGTCCGGTGTTTCAAGAATCAATTCTTTGAGGCTGCCACCACTACGCGGGCCGGCCGAAGCAATCGCCCGTTCAGCTGGTAGCCGCGCTGCACGACGCTCAACACGGTATTCGGCGGGGCGTCACTGGGCTGCGCCATCATGGCTTCGTGCAGCTCCGGATTGAACGCCGCGCCTTCCGGGTTCACTTCTTCGATCTGAGCTTTCTCGAAAGCCTTCGCCAGCTGGCGCAACGTGGCGTTCTGCCCTTCGATCAGGCTCGCGACGTCGGACTTCGCCGCCCCCTCTTTCTGAAAAGTGGCGATGGCCATCTCGAGGGAGTCCTTCACGGCGATCAGGTCCTGGGCGAATTTTTCGACCGCGAACTGGCGGGTGCTCTCCAGATCCTTGGCGGCGCGCTTGCGCACGTTTTCAACGTCGGCGAGCGCGCGCAGGTACTGTTCCCAGTGATTCTTCGCGCGCTCCTCGGAAGCCGCGAGCGCCTGCTGCAGTCGCTCCATTTCCACCAGCGCTACTGCCGTTTCCGGCAGAACCGTGGTCTTGTCGTCAGGCCCGGCGGTACCGTGCTCGTTCAGCGGGTCAGGCATCAAAAAACCTCAAATAAAACAAATGATTGCTGGTGAAATTCACCAGTCATGGAGCTGCGATTGGGCGCCGAGGTGGGGCCGGACGGCGGATTATCAAGGATTGCGGTGGAAAATCCTTCGCGCCGCACGGTCCGAAGCCGCGTGTCCTGGCCTCACCTTCGGGCGAGAGCCGCGCCGAGGATCTTGGCCGTGACGTCGACGATGGGAATGACCCGTTCGTAGGCCATCCGCGTCGGCCCGATGACGCCAATGACGCCGACCACTTCGTTGTCGGCGCTGTACGGCGCCGTGACCATGCTGATGTCGTCGAGGATGCGGAATCCCGACTCCTGGCCGATGAAGATCTGCACGCCGTCGGCGCGCAGGCTGTGGTCGAGCAGATTCAGGATGTCGCGCTTTTCGTTGAAGGCTTCAAAGAGACGGCGCAGCTTGTCGACGGACGAAAGCTCGCCCGCACCCATGAGATTGGTTTCGCCGGCCATCACGTATTCCATGCGGTTCGGTTCGTCCGCCTTGAACACGTGCTCAGCCACATTGATGGCGTCTTTCATGGCCACGTTCATGTGTTCGCGCGCCTCGTGCATTTCGCCCAGGATGTCCTGACGAACCTGCGTCAGCGTCTTGCCGCGGCAACGCTCCGTGAGAAAGTTGGCGGCGCGACGCAATTCGTCCGCCGAGTGGTATCGCTCGAGCTGGATGATGCGGTTCTGCACTTCGCGATCGTTGAAGACCAGCACCACCAGCGCGCGATTGTCGGAAAGCCCGACGAATTCGATCTGCGAGATCGATGCCTGGCGAGTGAAAGGCAGCGTCACCACGCCCGCCAGGTGCGTGACGTTCGAAAGCAATTGCGATGCGGCCGCGACCAGCGCCTTCGAATCGTCGCGCGATGCGTCGAGCTGGCGGCGCAGCTCGGTGAAAGCCGGGTCGTCCTCGATGGGCGCGCGCGACTTCAACAGTGAGTCGACGAAAAAGCGATACCCCTTGTCGGTCGGCACACGGCCGGCAGAGGTGTGCGGCGAGCTAACAAACCCGAGCTGCTCGAGGTCGGCGACGATGTTTCGGATGGTCGCCGAGGACAGCGCCAGGCCTGACTCGCGGGACAAGGAACGCGATCCGACCGGCTGTCCGTCGCGGATATAACTGCCTACGAGCACCCGCAGCAGCAGCTGTTCGCGCTCGGAAAGTGCATCGTCTGGGGTTTCGTTCACTGCGCCGAAGCTACCTTTGTGGGAATCAACGCGTCAAGGAAACCACGGGTCTGCGCCATTCGGCAGTTTTCGAAGTGATTCAGTGCATTGGCCGCGTGTGTGTCCCATGCTACAAAGCAGCATGCCTCTACCGGCGCAAGCTTGCGCGCTAATAGGCCGATTCAGCGACCCGCGCGTTGCCGAGTCCGCGCTGACCCTGCTCCCGCATCTCAAGAAGCGCGGGGTGCGTGCCCTATTGCCGGAAAGCGAAGCGTTGGACGCGCCCGCTGACCTGGTCGTACGGATCCCCGAAGACCAAATCGCCAACCAGGCGGACCTGGTCATCGCCATCGGCGGCGACGGCACACTGCTGTATGCCGCGCGGCTCGTCGCTCACCGCGGCGTACCGCTGGTGGGCATCAATCGCGGCCGCCTGGGTTTTCTCACCGACGTGCTCCCGCAGGACATGTTCGCTTCGGTCGACGCGGCGCTGGAAGGCCGCGCCGAGCGTGACGAACGTGCGCTGCTCGAGGCGCGCATCGTCAGCGCCAAAGGCATCACTGCCCGCGCGCTCGCGCTCAACGACGTCGTGCTGCAGAAGTGGGAAACCGGCCGCATGCTGGACTTCGAAACGTGGATCGATGGCGCCTATGTCAATACCCATGGCGGGGACGGCCTGGTCGTTGCGAGTTCCACCGGCTCCACCGCCTATGCACTGTCCTGTGGCGGCCCCATCGTTGCACCGCACCTCGACGTCCTGGTGGTGGCGCCCATTTGCCCGCACACGCTGTCAGATCGCCCGATCGTGGTGTCCGGGCGCTCGGTTATCACCGTGAAACTCATCGATCGCCCCGACACCCGCGCGCAAATTACCTGTGACGGTGTTTCCCTGGGCGAACTCACCCCCGGGGATCGCCTCGAAGTGCACCCGACTGCGCAGAAGATCACGCTTCTGCACCCGAACAAGTTCGAGTATTACCGCCTGCTGCGCTCCAAGCTCCACTGGGGGCGCGGTGGTAACAACAAATCCGAGTGAGCCATGCTTACCCATCTGCAGATTCGTGACTTTGCAATCATCGATCTCATCGATCTCGAGGTGCGCGCCGGACTCACGGTGCTCACCGGCGAAACGGGCGCCGGCAAGTCCATCGTGGTCGATGCTCTGGCGTTGCTCGCCGGCGGCAAAGGCGGCGCCGAAGTGGTGCGCGCGGGGACCGAACGCGCCGAACTCTCGGCCACTTTCGACATCAGTGAGAGTCCGGCTGCGCTTCGCGAGGTGCTCGCGGAACAGTCGGTCGACGCGGAAGACGAACTCACGGTGCGCCGGGTCATCGCCAGCGATGGCCGCTCGCGCGGTTATCTGAATGGCGTCTCGGTGCCACTGCAGCTCCTGCGCGACGTCGGCGGCCTCATCGTCGACATCCACGGGCAGCATGAATTCCAGTCACTGACCCGCTCCGCTGCGCAGCGCGAGCTGCTCGACGATTTCGGCGACAACCTCGAACTCGCCGACAAGGTGCGCGAAGCACACAAAGTCTGGATCGCGCTCGTGAATCGCACCGCCGAGCTCGAAGGCAAGGCACGTGATCGCGATTCGCGGCTGGAATTGCTCCGCTTCCAGGTCAGCGAGCTCAAGGCCCTCGACCTGAAGGAAGGCGAAGTGGCGCAGCTCACCGAGGAACGCACCCGCCATTCCAATCGCGGCCGGCTCGCCGAAGCGGCGCAGGCGGCCGTCGGGCTGCTGTACGACTCCGACGATGGCAACGCTCACGCCACCGCCTCGCGAGCCCTCGCTGGAATCAAGACACTCTCGAGCGTGGACCAGCGGCTCGCCAAGGTGATTCCGATGGTGGACGAAGCCACCATCCAGATTCGCGAGGCGGCGCGGGAATTGTCACGCTACCTGGAAACTCTCGACATCGATCCCGCGCGGCAGGAAGAAGTCGAACGCCGGCTTGCAGCCGTCGAAGAACTGAGTCGCAAGCACCGAGTACCGGCCGCCGAACTCGCCGGCCGCGCCACGACGCTGGAAAACGAACTCGCCGAACTCGACAGCGCTGACAACAATCTCAACGCACTCAAGAAAGCCCAGACCGAGGCTCTCGAGGGCTATCGCAAGCTCGCCACGCAGCTCTCCGCCACGCGGCAGACTTCGGCGCGCGCGCTCTCGAAGGACATCACCGCTCGCATGCAGACACTGGGCA
>DASQJS010000375.1:0-11825 GCA_035630995.1 Steroidobacteraceae bacterium
CGTTGTTGGCCAGCGCGGCGCTTGTCTTGATAGCGCGGACGCGCTGACCACTAGGAAATGGGGACATTCCTCGTTTCCTAGCAAAAGGGGACGGGGCTCGTTGGTGGAGGGTCGAGCGACGGGCGGCCCTGCAAGCGATGAGACTCGCTTTTCGCCGGGCCCTGCCGCCCGACTCAACTGACCACAAGATGTCTTCGCGTGTGTCGGCGGCCCGCAAACTAGCGATGCCACACCGAACGAAGGGCCCGGCGAAAAGCGAACGAAATCCTGTGCGCGGACTGCTCGCTGGGGCACACCCGCCCTCACGCCGCGCCCCGTTTACCTGCCAACTTCGCTGGTCTTGCGAGCGAGCCAGCCAACCACGGCCGAGAGCGCCTCGCCGTCGGTTGCGCCCTGCGCGCGCGCAGTCTGGTAAACGTCTACCTGCTGGTGCGCGCTGGTCCCGCGCTTGATCAGCACGCGCGCATGTTCCGTCTCCGCGAGGCAATCGAGCGCCACGGCATCGTCATGCGTGATGGCCAGCAGTTCCTCGAGCAACTCGTAAAAGGGCACCAGCTCACCGCGCGCCAGATCGAGCAGCGTCGCGTCGCTGCCGAATCGCATGGCGCGCCAGCGGTTTTCGGCGATCAGCATGCGTGGGTACTGCCGCCAGACCTTGTTCTCGCGGCGCAGACGATAAAGCATGCGCACCAGCGAGAGATTGAGCGCGGCCAGGCACACCGCGTCGTCGAGGTGCGTACAGCAATCGAACACCCGGGTTTCGAGCGTGGGGTAGCGCGAGCTCGGCCGGATGTCCCACCAGATCTTGGTGGTGTCCTCGATGAGCCCGTTGCGAACCAGCGCGTCCAGGTGGCGGCGGAACTCGCCGTAACTCTCGAAATGTTCAGGCAATCCAGTGCGCGGCAACGAGGACAGAAGCATGAGACGGAACGACTGCATGCCCATGTCTTCGCCTTCCCAGAAAGGCGAAGAACAAGACAACGCCAGCAGGTGCGGCACGAAGTAGCTGAGCTGATTCATCACATCGATGCGTAGCTCGTCGTCATCGAGGCCGACGTGCACGTGCATTCCGCAGATGATCATGCGCCGTGCCCCGCCCTGCACTTCACGCGCGATGTCTGCATAACGTTCATGGTCGGTATGCGGCGGCCGGCTCACAGGCCGCGCGAACGGGTGTGTGGACGCGGCGATGGGCGCAATGCCGTAGCCGGCCGCGACCTTGCACACCGTGCGGCGCAACTCTGCCAGTTCCCGGCGCATGGCGGCGACCGAGCCGCACACCGAAGTCTTCACTTCGAGTTGCGAACGCAGGAATTCCGGGCTGACGCGCCCATCGGTCTCGGCTATGCACCGCTGCAGGAGTTCGGCGGGCGGGTCGGCGACGAGATCGCGCGTGGCGAGATCCACGAGCAAATATTCTTCTTCCAGCCCCAAAGAGAAGGCTGGCTCAACGATCCCCGGCGTTGCCATGAACAGGAACACTACACGGGTTTTGTGAGGCGCGTCAGTTCCCGCAGGAGAAAACGTCTTCGATCGCGCAGGGCTCGGCCAGGTGGAAACCCTGGATGTAATCGACACCGATCTGCTTGAGCACCTGGAGCACTTCGGCGCTTTCCACTTTTTCCGCGATCGTCGCCACCTGCATGGCGGCGCCGATCTTGGCGATCGCCTCGACCATGCTGCGATCCACGACGTCGTGGGCGACGTTCGCCGCGAACTGCCCGTCGATCTTGAGGAAATCCACCGGCAGGGTCTTCAGGTACACGAACGAAGACACGCCGCTGCCGAAGTCGTCGAGCGAGAAACGGCAGCCGCGCGCCTTGAGCTCGCGCATGAAATACGTGGCTTTGGACAGGCTGGCGACCGCCGCCGTCTCCGTGATCTCGAAACACAACGCACGCGCCACCTGTTCATCGTGTATTCGCGACAGCACGAACTCGAGGAAATCCTCGTCATTGATGGACGTGCCCGACAGGTTGACGGCCACCAGCGGCAGACGGCGGCCCTGTTTTATGCACGCCGCCAGCAGCTCGATGGCGCGGCCGACCACCCAGCGATCCACCATGACCATGACGTTGTAGCGCTCGGCCGCCGGGATGAATTCGCCGGGCGGCACGAGCGTGCCGTCTTCGTCACGTAAACGCACCATCAACTCGAAGAATGGCGTGTCGCCCGTGTTCGCCGAGATACCGACGATACGCTGGGCATAGAGTTCGAGGCGCCCGTCTTCCACCGCGCGCGCGATGCGGCCTACCCACTGCATCTCGCGATGGCGGTTGGTGCCGTGGTCGCGTTCGTAGATCTGCACGCGATTGCGTCCACTGTCCTTGGCCGTATAACAGGCGATGTCGGCGGCCGACAGCACCGAAGCAGCACTGGTGGTGTCGCGCGCGATGCGTACCACACCGATGCTCGCGCCCACCGACAGGCTGTTGGCGCCCCAGAGAAAGCGATAACCGTGAATGGCCTGGCGGATGCTGTCGGCGACGCGTTCCGCCTGTTCCAGCGAACATCGCTCCAGCAACAGGCCGAACTCATCGCCTCCCAGGCGCGCAATGGTGTCCGAGGCGCGCACGCGCGTCTGCAGAAGGCTGGTGATGTCACGCAGCAGGCGATCGCCGGCGCTGTGCCCGCAGGTGTCGTTCACGACCTTGAACTGGTCGAGGTCGACATACAGCAACACGTGTTCGCCGTCGCCGCGCTGCGCGGCGCCCACCGCGGTTTCGAGTCGCAAATCGAACTCGCGCCGGTTGATGAGCCCGGTGAGCGCGTCGTGGCTCGCCTGGTAGGACAACGCGCGTTTCAGGCGCCGTTCCTTGGTGACGTCGCCGAATACGATGACCGCGCCGATGGCCACCCCCTCGCGATTGCGGATCGGCGTCGCGGTTTCCTGGATCGCGAGCTCCTCGCCGCGGCGATTCACCAGCACGATGTGATCGGACGGTACGGACGTCTCGCCATTGATGAGCACGCGGTCGAGCGTATAGGCCACGGGCTGGCGCGTGGATTCGTCGATGAGCTGCAGCACGTCGCCGATCGGCCGGCCGCGAGCCTCGTTTACCGACCAGCCCGTGAGGCGTTCGGCGACCGGGTTCAGATAGTCGATGCGCGCGCCGGCGTCGGTGCTGATCACCGCGTCGCCGATGGACTGCAGCGTAACCAGGGCGCGATCCTTTTCCGCGAAAATGGCCTGTTCCGCGCGCTTGCGCTCGGTGATGTCGGAGACCGTGCCTTCGAAGCCGACGATGCGGCCGCTGCCATCGCGCACGCCGCGTGAGTTCTCGAGCGCCACCACCTGCGTGCCGTCACGCCGGCGCAGCACGACTTCCATCGAGCGCACCTCGCCATCCGAATCGACTCGCCGGACGAAGTCGGCGCGATCCGTCGCGCTCCAGTACAGCATCACCGAGCTCGGCAATGCATACATTTCCTCGGCCGAGCTGTAACCGAGCATCTTCACGAAGGCACTGTTCACCGAGACCAGCCGGCCGTCGCGCGTGCTCTGGTAGACGCCTTCGATGACGCCCTCGAACAGGCCGCGGAACTTGGCCTCGCTGGCGCGCAGGGCTTCCTCCGCGAGATTGCGCTCGATGGCGAGCGCGGCGAGACGCGTGGCGTGCGATTGCAGCACGTGCTCGCGCTGATCGGGCAGGCCGGGTTCGGGGCGGTAGACGCCCACGGACCCTAACAACTTGCCGCTGGCGCCCCGGATGGGCATCGACCAGACGGCGCTGAACCCCGCATCGAGCACCACCTGCCGGCGATCGGCCCAGTGGGCATCATTGGCCACGTTGGACACGAATACGTCGCAGGCCGAATACACGGCGGCAGCGCACGAACCGCGGCGCGGCTCGATCGGCGTTCGCTCGAGCACCGCCGCCAGCATCGGCGGCAACTGGCGGGCTATCGTCAGCGCGAAACACGTTCCATCTGACGCCAGGACCGATATCGTGCAGCGGCAGCGCGGATAGACGGCCTGCACGAGCGCGGAAATCACGTCGAGCACTGCCGGCAACCCGGCGTTGGACGCGAGCAAGGCGAAGAACGCGCGCTCGTTTTCCATTATCAACTCGGCGCGCTTGCGCTCGGAAATGTCGGTGATGCTGGCGCGCACCAGCGGCTTCGAACCGCCCTGCAGGCGCGCGAGGCGCACTTCGCAGGGGATGTCGCGGCCAGTGGAATCGCGATGGATCCACTCGAACACCTGCGATTCACCGGCGGCCGCGAGCTTCGTGTGCTGGCGCGGGGCCATGGCAGGCTGCCCGTCGGGCTGCATTTCGGCACTGACGGCGTCCAGGTGGACCGCCAGCAATTGATCTCGCGTCATCTTGAACAGCCGCAAGGCCGGCTCGTTCGCCTCGATGAAACGCTGCGTGTCCGGATCGATGACGGTGATGGCTTCCGGCGCGTGGTCGACCAGCGAGCGATAACGCGCCTCGCTGTCGCGCAACGCTTCCTGCGTGCTGTGCCTTTCGGAGATGTCGCGCAGGCAGATGACGAACACTTCGCCGCGCCCGGATCTTGCGCGGCTTACGGCAATCTCCGCGGGGAACGGTGAGCCGTCACGGCGGCGCGCGGCGACCTCCGGGCTCTGGCGCATGCCGCGGAACGTGTCGCTGGACTCAGTCAACCTGGTGAGCCCTGCCGCAATCGACCCGTCCAGTGCGATGCCAGGCACGAGTGCATCGATGTTCTGGCCTGACAATTCTCCGGACGCGCAGGCAAACACGCGTTCGGCCATCGGGTTGGCGCGGTCGATGACCCCCGCCGAATCGACGGTGATGACCACGTCCTTGATGTGATCGAGGATGACCTGGAGCTGGGCGGCGCCTTGCTCGGCGATCTCGACGCCAAGTGATCGCGCTTCGTCCGACATGAGCTGCATGGAGCGCACCATCGCGCGGCGCTCGTCGTCGATCGAGTCGTAGTAACGACTGAGCATTTCCAGCAGTTCATGCGCGCTCACCCGCCCGCCCGTCACACGCGCGCGCAATTCCCGAAGCTGCGACTGCAAAAGTGGATGCAGGCGCCGCATCGAAGAATCGCTCATGTCCATGCGCCCGCCGGATGCCGGGACGGCGCCCGTAGCGGTCGTGGTGGAATCAGAGCCCTCGTTGGGGGGGGCGCCCTCGGCGGGTTTTGACATAACCATGCAAGTTCAGACCAAATTGCATGATATGTCCGGCCTGGGAGCGCACGCGTGAAGCGGCTCCCGGTTTTGACGTAGGCCTAGTTCTTGTCCGGCTCGCGCGCCGGTTGGGTGGCTGACGCCCCTGCCGGCGCCGGCGCCGCGGCGGCCGCCACGATGATCGGGATCGAGAAAATGCGCGTGATGTTTCCTTCGACACCGACGGTATCGACGCTGGACGTCACCATGAACATTCCTTCCCTCGTCGGGAGCAGCACCAGCTGATGCGACAGCGGCGTTTCGCTATCGATGTCGGACTTGGGACCAAAGAAATCACCCGACGTGGTGGTCAGTCCGTCCTGGCTATCGAAATGCGCGCTCACCGAAGTGAAGTCGCGATGCGGCACGATGGCCACATCGACAGCCAGCGCCTTGTTCACCGTCGGCGGTTCGCGCAATGCGAAATGCACGCTGATGACACTGGCTGACTTCCCGCCGGAAACCGCGGCGACCATGTCTTTGGAGATGCTGGCCTCCTTCGGCGGCGGATCGGGCTTTTTGACGACCGGGGCGCCTTGCTGCGGCTCGGGTGGCGCATCGTCACAGGCGACGAGGACGCAGGCGCAGATCAGGGCGGCGAACGCAGCACGGTGACGAATCTCGAGCATCAGGGACCCTCCGCGGCGAATACTAACAGGCGAATGCTTTCCTACTCGACTGGCCGGCTACCTCGACAGGATGGGGGGATCGTCCATCGCCGAGAGCTGCTCGAAAAGGTCGGCTATGTGCCGTTCCCAGAAACGGGCGTCGCCAAACCAGGGGAAGGCTCGCGGAAACGCCGGGTCATTCCAGCGGCTGGCGATCCACGCGGCGTGATGCAGGATGCGCAGCGAGCGCAACGCTTCCACCAGCGTGAGCTCCGCGAAATCGAACTCACCAAACAACTCGTAGCCTTCCATGATCGCCGCCCACGAGGACTGCTGGCTGGCGGCATCTCCCGACAGGAACATCCACAGGTCCTGGATGCGCGGACCGGACATGCAGTCGTCGAGGTCGACGAACAGCGGGCCGTTCTCGCGCCACAGGATGTTGCCCGCATGACAGTCGCCGTGAATTCGCAGGCCGGGAAGAGGCCCGAAGTTTTCCAGGCATTGTCGGACGCGCCCGATGACCTGTTCACTGACGCGCGCATATTGTTCCTCGAGCGCCTCGGGTACAAAGCCGCTTCGCTGGACCGTGGAACGGGCATGTACACCGAGCCGCTCGATGGTCAGCGCCGGACGATGGCGAAACGGCGCGCGGCTGCCAATGGCGTGCATGCGCGCGAGCGTGCGGCCTAGCAAGGTCAGCGTGGCCTTGTCGTCGAGTTCCGGCGCACGCCCTGCCAGGTACGGAAAAGCCGCGAATCGCAGCCGCTGGTGCTCGAACAGGCTCTCGCCATCGCGTTCGATGGGCGCGGCGACGGGCAATTCCGCCGCGGCCATTTCGAGGGTGAAGGCGTGCTCCTCGCCGATCTG
Organism: Steroidobacteraceae bacterium; assembly: GCA_035630995.1. Classification (GTDB taxonomy): domain Bacteria; phylum Pseudomonadota; class Gammaproteobacteria; order Steroidobacterales; family Steroidobacteraceae; genus CADEED01. The sequence goes on from DASQJS010000375.1 coordinate 6,646, forward strand.
CGCATCGCTCCAGCGCGCGGGACGGTAAAACTTGAGCACCCACAGGGCACCGTCATCGTCGCCCAGTTGATAGACGCGATTTTCGTAGCTGTTGAGCGCGAACAGGCGCCCGGACGGTTGCAGCCCGATGCTTTCCGCAGCAGCGAAAACGGCGCCCGGGTCGAGTGCATCGAACGGCGCGGGTGCAGAATGCGTCACAGCCACCGACGCACATTAATGTAAAATCCGGTGCCCTAAAACTTTTGTCCATTAAATTGGTGGGATCACTTCGATATGCCTTCGAATTCAACGGTCCTGGTCACTGGCGGCGCCGGGTACATCGGCAGCCACACGGTCCTGCAGCTGATCGCGCGCGGCGAGCGCGTGGTGGTGCTGGACGATCTATCCACCGGCTTTCGCCAGGCCGTACGCGACGTGCCGCTGGTCGTGGGCAACGTCGGCGATCGACGGCTGGTCGACTCGGTGCTCGCCGAGCACCGGGTGGACACCATCGTCCACTTCGCCGCGCATACCATCGTCCCTGAATCCGTCAGCAACCCGCTCAAGTACTACGGCAACAACACCTGCGCGACCCGCTCGCTGCTGGAAGCCGCATCGCAGGCGGGCGTGAAGAACTTCGTGTTCTCTTCCACCGCCGCGGTCTACGGCATTCCGGCCACCGGCCATGCTTCGGAAGACTCGCCCACCGCGCCCATCAACGCCTACGGCACCTCCAAGCTCATGTCCGAGTGGATGTTGCGCGATCTTTGTGCCGCGACGCCGATGCGTCACGTCGTGCTGCGCTACTTCAATGTCGCCGGGTCCGACCCGCAGGGCCGCATCGGCCAGTCGACGCGTGCAGCCACGCTGCTGGTCAAAGTCGCCTGCGAGGCTGCGGTCGGCAAGCGCCCTTACCTTTCGGTCTTCGGCACCGATTACCCCACACCCGACGGCACCGGCGTTCGCGACTACATCCACGTCGAGGACCTGGCCAGCGCGCACCTGAATTCGCTCGACTATCTGCGCGCCGGCGGCAATTCGCTGGTGGCAAACGTCGGTTATGGCCATGGCTACAGCGTTCGCGAAGTGTTGTCGTCGGTCGAGAAGATAGCCGGGCTCAAGCTCGACGTGCGTGAAGAGCCGCGGCGCGCCGGGGATCCACCGAGCCTGGTCGCACGTTGCGATCGAGTTCGAGAATTGCTCAAGTGGCAGCCGCGGCTCGACGACATCGACACCATCGTGCGCACGTCGTTGGAGTGGGAAAAGCGTCTGCAACGGGAACCGTGGTAATCAGGCAAGCTAGTTAGCCTCTGATGCGTCTGCCCCGACCCAAATCGCTGACTGGCCTCATGCTGCTGGGGCTCGCGCTCATCGCTGGTCCGCTGCTGGTGGCGGTGGTCGACGCCGCCATCCAGATTCGCAGCCTGGCGCAGTCCAGCCAGGAACTGGTGAAGGAAGGCGTGAACAGCGCCCGCCTGTCGCAGAGCCTGTTCGCCGACATCACCTCGCTCGACCGCACCGTGCAGCTCTACCAGGTGATCGGCAAGGTCGAGATGCTCAAGTCCATCCGCGACACCGATCAGCGGCTCGCGACCACGCGCACGGAGCTCGCGAAGTTGCTCACCGAAGAGCCCACGCGCCAGAGCCTCGAAGACTTCGCCGCCATGCATAACGAAATCTCGAGCGCCGTGGGCGTGACGCCTCCGGGCAGCCCGGCTTTCGCCACCATCCTGACGCGCATCGACCGCCTCACCGACCTCGCCAACGCCATCGCCGCGAGCGGCAACACGCAGATCGACGCGCGGCTCGCTGAAATGCAGCGCCAGACGTCCAGCACGCAAAAGCGCCTGTTCTGGCAGTCCGCACTGCTGGCGCCACTCACGCTCATAGCAATCCTCGCGCTCACGCTGTCCATCGGCCGGCCGCTGCGAGCCATCGACCGCGCAATCAGCGAGCTCGGGCGCGGCACGTTTTCGCGCTCCATCGAAGTCCAGGGTCCGCGCGACCTCGAGCGCCTCGGCGCCCAGCTGGAATGGCTCCGCCTGCGCCTGCTCGACCTCGCGCAGGAACGCAACCGCTTTCTGCGCCACATGTCGCATGAATTGAAGACCCCGCTGGCCAACATCCGCGAAGGTGCGGAACTGCTCATGGATGGTGCGGTCGGACCCCTGGACAACTCCCAACGCGAGGTGGTCGCCATCCTCCGTGACAACGGCATCAAGCTGCACCGGCTGATAGAAAACCTGCTTTCCTTCAGCGCCTGGCAAAAGGAGAGCGTCGGGCTCGATCTTTCGGAATTCCGCCTGCGGCCGCTCGTCAAACAGGTGCTCGAAAGTCAGCAACTCACGGTAGTCTCGCAACGCGTCCGGCTGGAGGTTAAGGTGGACGACCTGATGCTGCGGGCCGATCGCGGCAAGGTGCGCCTCATCATCGAAAATCTGCTGTCGAATGCCATCAAATACTCGCCCAAGGGCGGCACCGTCTATCTACATGCCGCAAAACAGGACACCCAGCTCATGATCGACGTCGCCGACGCCGGCTCCGGCATACCGTCGGAGGAGCGCGCTCGCGTGTTCGAGGCTTTCTACACCGGCCGCCCACCCGCGGGGGTCCAGGTCAAGGGCACCGGCATCGGGCTGTCGGTGGTGCTCGAGTTCGTGAACGCGCACGGCGGCACCATCGAAATCGTCGACGGCGAGTTCCCGGGCGCGCATTTCCGCATCCGCATGCCGGTGCTGTCGGTCACCCATCCCGTCCGGACACAGGCCCATGCGGCATAAGCCCCTCCTGGCCTGCATCTCGTGCTGCGCGCTGTTGACCGCCGGCTGTGGCAGCGGCCTGCCGATCAAGCGCGATACTCAGGCGCTGCCCAGCATCGACCGCAATTCCACCGAAGCGAGCCTGGTCGCCGGGTACCTTGAAATCTGCATGAAGGCCGCGCGCGGCACGCCCGCCGAGCAGGCCGAAGTGCTCGCCACCACCCACAACGACTACGCGGCGGCGCCAACCCCCAGCAGGGTCCTGCGTTATGCCATGGTGCTGTCCACGCCCGGGCACGCGGGCTCTGATCCTGTCGTCGCACAGCGACTTTTGCGTGAAGTCCTAGCAAGCCCTGAGACTCTGCTTCCTGCGGAACGTTCTCTCGCGTCCCTGCAGTTGCAGCAAGTCGAGCGTCAGCAATCGCTTCAAGCGGATGTGCGGCGCCTGCAGCAGGCCGCCGAAAGAAACGCGAACGAAAAAATCGCGCAACTGACGCGGAGCCTGAAAGCCGAGGGCGATGAAGTAAACCGTCTCAAGAAGGCACTTGCGGAGGCCCAGGCAAAACTGGACGCCATCGCAAACATCGAAGGCTCGTCGAATAACCGGCGGACTCCGACGCCTGAGGGGCGGAAACCGTAGAGGTTTCTGATGCAAGCAGCCATGCAATTAGCCACACCGCACTCCACCAAGCGCAAAGCCCGCATCCTGGTCGTCGACGACGATCCGGGTCTGTTGCGCCTCCTGACCATCCGCCTGCGTGCGGAGAACTACGAAGTGGAAGCAGTGGAAAGCGCGGCGCTCGCCCTCGCGGCCACCAGCCGCTTTCGTCCCGAGCTGGTCATCACCGACCTGCGAATGGACCAGATGGACGGCATCGGTCTGCTCAAGGAACTGCAGTCCCGCTACCCCGGCCTCAAGGTCATCATCCTCACGGCCCACGGCACCATTCCCGACGCCGTACACGCCACCCAGCTGGGCGCGTTCGGCTTCCTGACCAAGCCCGTCGACAAACAAGAGTTGCTGGACCAGGTGCAGAAGGCGCTGCGCATCTCCGGCTTTGCGGACAACGACGAAGACTGGCGCGCCGAAATCATCACGCGCAGCTCGCTGGTCGAAGAGAAGCTTGCCCAGGCGCACATGGTCGCCGGCACCGACGCGCGCGTGCTCATTACTGGCGAGAGCGGCACCGGCAAGGAATTGCTGGCGCGCGCCATCCACAATGCGAGCCCGCGCCGCGCCAAGCCTTTCGTCGCCATCAACTGCAGCGCCATGGCCGAGAACCTGCTCGAGTCGGAGCTGTTCGGCCACATCAAGGGTTCGTTCACCGGCGCGGTGCGGGATCACGCCGGCCTGTTCCAGGCCGCCGATGCCGGCACACTGCTGCTCGACGAGATCGGTGACATGCCCATGCGCCTGCAGGTCAAGCTGCTGCGCGTGCTCCAGGAAAACAATATCCGCCCCATCGGCTCCACCGACGCCATTCCGGTCAACGTGCGCGTGATCTCCGCGACCCACCGCGACCTGCAGCAGCTCATGATGAGCGGCCAGTTCCGCGAAGACCTGTACTACCGCCTGAACGTCGTGCACATCGAAATGCCGCCGCTCAACCGCCGCCGCGAAGACATCCCCCTGCTCGTCTCGCATTTCCTCGCGCAGATCAGCAACGAAAGCGGCGTGCGCAAGATCTACGCGCCGGAAGCCGTGGAGTTGTTAGCCACGGCCGACTGGCCGGGCAACATCCGCCAGTTGTCGAACGTGGTCCGGCAGAACGTGGCGTTGAGCCAGACTCCCATCATCCCGGTGGAGCTCGTGCAGCAGTCGCTCGGCGGCACGCAGAGCAAGCTGCCCTCGTTCGACGAGGCCAGAGACGAGTTCACGCGCTCGTATCTCTCGCAAATCCTGCAGATCACCGGCGGCAACGTGAGCCAGGCGGCCCGCCTCGCCAAGCGCAACCGCACGGACTTCTACAAGCTGCTGTCGCGGCACCAGCTGACCCCGGAAGACTTCAAGGGGCGTTGATCGACAAATCGTTGATGGTCGCGTAGTGGTCGGAGCCGACGCTCTCACGGACGTGCACGTCTGCGACACTCACTGCGCCGCTCACGAGACATTGATCGATGCGGATGCGAAGCGCCGAGGGCAAGCCGGAGTTCCAGGTGGGTAGCCACCCGTGACCGGCGGCGCAATCCCGGACGCCGGGGGCCACCGAGGTCGACGTCTGCTCGAGCGCCATACATCAGGTCTCCACGTGTCACGAGTTGCGGCTCTACGAGCGGCCAGCGACTCAGGGTCACCCAGCGCCAGTGCGAAGATTGACCAGCAGCTCGCAGGCCCTGGACCGGCGACCGCCGTAGGCGAGCAGGGTCGCGAGGCAGAGCACCCCGGTGCCGAACGCCAAGGGCCTCGCAACAATGGAGTCCCGGCTCAGGCCTTTCTCACGA
>DASQJS010000376.1:0-4201 GCA_035630995.1 Steroidobacteraceae bacterium
CAGGCCATCAAGAACGAAGTGAAGCGCAATGCGCCGGTTCTGTTCGCCGTGCAGCTCGACTGGTCGGTTACACCCTTCGACATGGCGAAGATTCCGCCTCTCGCCATCTTCAACGCCTACACGCTCTACACCACCGAAGCCAATCGTGAAGGCCGCACCTGGTTCGGCCTGCGACTGGGCTTCTTCAGCGACGCGGTTTCCGCGAAGCAGGTGGCGTACTACGTGCGCTCCGATTTCAAGACCGTGTCGGTCGTGCCCGTCACCACCCTCGAAAAAGAGCGCGCCAACGACATCAACGCGGCGCGCAGCGGCATTCACCGGGCTGTGAACATCAAGGAAGGACCGGCCCCCACGACCCGGTCAATAACCTCGTCGAACAACAGTGGCATCTTCAAGCTGCTCGAAGACGACCTGCCCGCGATGATCGAGCAGGACGTGGACGGCGAGACTTCACCGCGCTTCGGCAAACAGTCTGCGGCGCCCGCCGCCACCAGGGCCGCTCCCGCACCCGCGGCCGCTGCGCCTCCGACTGCTCCCGGCAAGGCATCCAAAGCGCGCAAGCCCGGTGCTCGCAGCGTGCGCCGCGATGCGCATGCGCAGGTGGACGAAGAGACGCTCGATCAGACGCTGGAGATTCTCGGCGCGAACTCGCTCGAGATCACCAACGACAGCGCGGAAAACACCGGCGTGCGGCATCTGCGCGTCAAGGTGGACAAGAAAGGCTCGAAGTTCGCCTCGCTGATCGACCGGTTGTCGGGCAAGAAATAGCCGTCCTCGCGGGCTGATCTCCGCCGCGTCCCCCTGGGGGCGCCTCACTATTTCTTTCCAAAGAGCGCTTCCAGCGCTGCCTTCGCAGCGTCGGCTTCTCCTGTCGGCGCGATGTAGGCGCCCACCTTCGGCTTGAAGTGATCGCAGAAGTTGGCGGCGGTCTTGTCGCGCACTTCTTCGGCCGTGGGCTCGCGGCAATGCTTGGCGACACGCGTGTCGTACTCCACGCACAGGCGACACACGTGCAGCTCCGAATGACAGGCCTTGCACTCATCGAGCCGCCGCAACGGCATCGACAAAGCTTCGAGTGAAGCGCCGCATTTCCAGCAGGTGAGGCCGTGTGCCATACCCAATAATGGTGTCAGGCACCGTTTTCTGGCAAACGGTGCCTGGCACCATTCTTCAAGAACTCCTTGAGTACCGTGCCGGTGTGTGACCCGGCGACCTTCATGATGACGCTGGGCGGGCCCGCCGCCACGATCCTGCCGCCGCCGGCGCCCGCTTCGGGCCCCATGTCGATAATCCAGTCCGCTTCGGCCATGACGTCGAGATTGTGTTCGATCACGACGACGGAATTCCCGGCGTCCACCAGGCGATGCAGCACGTGGATGAGCTTCTCGACGTCGGCCATGTGCAGTCCGACGGTGGGTTCGTCGAGCACGTACAACGTGTGCTGCGGACCTTGCCTCGGTGCGCGGCGTTCGGGACCGCGCACCTTGGCAAGTTCGGTGACGAGCTTGATGCGCTGGGCTTCACCACCCGACAGCGTGGGGCTGGGTTGACCGAGTGTGAGGTAGCCGAGGCCCACGTCCTGCAGCAGGCGCAATGCGTGATGGATCGAGGCGTGCGCCGCGAAAAATTCCACGGCGTCGTCGATGTTCATCTCTAACAGGTCACCGACCGACTTGCCGCGCCACAGGATGGACATGGTCTCGGAGTTGAAGCGCCGGCCACGGCACGAATCGCACAGCACCTTCACGTCGGGCAGGAAGTTCATCTCGATGGTCTGCATGCCCTGGCCTTCGCAGGCCGGGCAACGTCCCTCACCGGTATTGAACGAGAAGCGGCTGGTGCTGTAGCCCGCAATCTTCGCCTCGGTGGTATTGGCGAATATGCGGCGAATGTCATCCCAGAAGCCGATGTACGTGGCCGGGCAGGAGCGCGGCGTCTTGCCGATGGGCGTCTGGTCCACTTCGAGTACGCGGTTGATGTGTTCCACGCCGTGCACCGCGGCGACACCCGTGAGCTCAGGTTGTTTGGCCCCGCGCGGCAGCTTGGCAGTGAGCCGCTTGAGATTCGCGTATAGCACATCGCGCGCCACCGTGGATTTTCCGGAACCCGAAACCCCCGTGATGACGACCAGCCTGCCGATTGGTATGGCGATGTCCACCTTGCGAACGTTGTGCATTTCGACATCGTCGAGCGTGAGCCTGAGCGCGCGCGTCCCGGTGGCGCGGCGCGGCTCGGCCGCATGCCGCAGTGGATTCTTGAGAAATCGCCCGGTGATGGACGCGGGATTGTTCTTGAGCTGTTCGATGGTGCCGACGGCCACGACCTCGCCGCCGCGCACGCCCGCGCCGGGCCCGAGATCGATGACATGGTCGGCGCGGCGAATCGTGTCTTCGTCGTGTTCGACGACGACCAGCGTGTTGCGGTTCTTCGCCAGCTCGGCCAGCGCATCGAGGAGGACCTTGTTGTCGCGCGGGTGCAGGCCGATGGTGGGTTCGTCGAGCACGTAACACACGCCCTGCAGGTTGGACCCGAGCTGCGCCGCGAGCCGGATGCGCTGCGCCTCGCCGCCCGAGAGGGTGGGCGCGGAGCGATCGAGCGGTAGATAGCCGAGGCCGACGCGCTGCAGGAAGGCCATTCGCGCCTTGATTTCCGCCATGAGATCGCGCGCGATCTCGGCTTCACGTTTGTTGAGGCGCAGCTTGCCCACGAAGCCCACGGTTTCGTCGATGGCCTGGTGCGTGAGATCGGCGATGTTCAGGTCGCGGAAGCGGACGTGCAGCGCAATCTGGTTGAGCCGCTGCCCGTCACAGGTTTCACAGGTGTGCGCCTCGCCTTCGAGCGAATCATTCCATGCGTTCTCTTCGCCGCTTTGTTCCTCGTCGAATCCTTCGAGCGCCAGGCCCGTGCCGAAGCAGCCTTCGCACCAGCCATGCTTGGAGTTGAACGAGAACAGCCGCGGATCGAGCTCGGAGAAGCTCGTGCCGCAGGAAGGGCAGGAGCGCTTGATACTGAAAACCTGCACCTTGGGTTTCTTCGCGCTGGAGTCGAGGTCGAGCACGTGCACCAGACCCTTGCCCATGTCGAGCGCGCGGATCACGTTGCGCTCCAGCAGGTCGGCGCTGTCGCTCTGCACGTTGATCTGGTTCACCGGCAGCTCGATGGTGTGTTCCTTGAAGCGATTCAGCCGCGGGAAGCGGTTGGTCGGCATCATCTCGCCATCGACGCGCAGTTGTTTGTAGCCGCGCGCGCTGGCCCATTTCGCAAGCTCGGTGTAGTAGCCCTTGCGCGCCACGACCAGCGGGGCCAGCAGCAGGATGCGCGAGTCCATGTGCTGCTTGAGGAGACGCTCGGCGATGGACCTCGAAGTCTGCGGCTCGATGGCGACGTCACAGGTGGGGCAGAACTGCGTACCCAGCTTCACGTAGAGCAGGCGCAGGAAGTGATAGATCTCGGTGAGCGTGGCCACCGTACTCTTGCGTCCGCCGCGGCTGGTGCGCTGTTCGATGGCCACCGTGGGCGGAATGCCATAGATCGCATCCACGTCCGGGCGCGCCGCGGGCTGCACGAACTGGCGCGCATAGGCGTTCAGGGATTCGAGATAGCGGCGTTGGCCTTCGTTGAAGATGATGTCGAACGCCAGCGTGGATTTGCCCGAGCCCGACACACCGGTGATGACAGTGAAGGCTTCGCGAGGGATCGTGACGTCGATGTTGCGCAGGTTATGTTCGCGCGCGTTGTGGATGACGATGGAGTTGGCGGCGGTGCCGGGCCGGGAAACCGGGATAACTCCGGCGTAGTTCCCAGTGCTGTCTCGAACGGCGGCCGGAGTTATCCCGGTTTCCCGGCCCGGCACCAATGGCGGCACCAATGCCGCCTCATACTCACGCAATGCGCGGCCAGTGTGCGACGCCGGATTCGCTTCGACCTGCGCCGGAGTTCCGGCCACTACGATTTCGCCACCCGCGTCACCGCCCTCGGGGCCGAGATCGATCAGCCAGTCCGAAGAGCGGATCACGTCGAGATTGTGTTCGATCACCAGCAGCGAGTGGCCGATCTTCAGCAGCTTGCGGAAGGCGCGCAGTAGTTTGGCGACGTCGTCGAAATGCAGGCCGGTGGTGGGTTCATCGAACAGGAACAGCTTGCCGCGAATCGACGGCGTGTCGTCGGCGGCGGCCTCGGCCAGGTGGCCGGCAAGCTTCAG
>DASQJS010000377.1:0-2296 GCA_035630995.1 Steroidobacteraceae bacterium
CCGTCGCGGTGCGGTGGCAGCGCGGTGCGCGTGCCGCCGAGGCCGCGTTTCACAGGGTAGAACTGGTAGAGCGTGCGAAGTTCGCACGCGCCGGCGCCGGTCTTTTCGAAGCCGGGTGGGCAGGCCTCGCTGAGAGTGAACTCAGAAGGTGTCAGCGCGGTTGAGCTGGCCGTTGCCACGGCCGTCATCACCAACATCAGCGCCCTGATCACTTGACGCGACCCTGCTGGTGAATGAACGCGATGACATCATCGAGGTCGCGCTCGTTCGGCATAGTCCTGGCCATCATGGCCATCTGCCGGCCGGGGATATCCTGCGGATCCGTGCCGCGCACCCCGTCGCGAAAGTGCGCAAACTGCCGCTTGATATAGGCGGCGTCGAGGCCCGCGAGTCGTGGTGACTTCAGCGCCGGATTGCCCTCGGCCGTGTTGCCATGACAGGCGCCACACTTGCCCTGGTAGAGGTTGTTGCCGTTGTGCAGGTTGCCGCGCGCCGGAACTGAGCTGACAGTCTTGGGAAGGCTCGCGACGTATCTGGCGATCATCGCGACCGCTGAGTCGTCGGCGAGTGTGGCCGCAACGGCCCGCATCTGCGCGCCGAGCGCGTCGGACTTGTGTGTGCCGCGACGGTTACGTCGATAGTTGTGCAGCTGGCGATCGAGGTATGCCGCATCCTGCCCGGCGATGGCAGGCGCGTTCAACGCCAGGTTGCCCTCAGCGCTCTTGCCATGGCACGCGACGCATGGTGCGAACAGACTCGCCCCATCGCCTGCGAACGATGCGGCGCTGCATATTAGAAGGAGTGCGCCGATCCATGACGCGATCGATCGGGAATGGCTTGGTTGCATCAGAGAGGGTGGCGCTGCGGAATGTCGATTGTCGCCGGGAGCGGTGATACCTGACCTAACAATGAATCGCAATCAGGGCACCGCTGATGCCAGATATTCACACTCATTTTGACGCAGTGCGTAGAGTCTGGACGAGAAGTCAAAAATTTACGCACCGCTCATGCGCGGTTCGCCGTGCCTGACACGGGCGATTCAAATCGAGCGGCGCGATTCTGGCGAGGATCTGCGAGAAGCGAATGTCCGACCCCGCCAACTTCTTGTTATTTTCTGCCAATACTCACTGGCCGCCTCCTGCGCCAGTCACGCGCGCTCAGGCCGGTTGCGGCGAGGCCAGGTCGTCACGCACGCGCGCGATCACGCGGTCGGCATCGCTCACATCGAAGTCCGCGTGGTAGCGCTTGCGAATGCCAAGCTCCGACAACGTGTATTGCAGCGTTGGCGCAATGCCATGCCGCCGCAGGCAGTTCTTGACACACTGCAGTGGGCATCCATCCAGCGCAATGATTCGTCTGCCAGCCGCGGCTGTACGGACGAGCGAATCGACGTCACCACCGACTCCCGCGATGCACGACATCTCGGCAAGTCCCTGGCGATCGAGCCGCACCGCTACGTGGTTGGCGAGCTGCGCGGCGCTCGAGCAGCCGGAACACGAATAGACCAGAGGCAGGCTTCGGTACGCGCTGTGCGCCGGGCGTGACATGATCGTGCAGGGGCAATGAGATCAGTTTGCCGACGCAGTTGGCCCGGTAGTGGCGGGTGCAAGGTCGAGTGAAATCACCTCGCCGTTGGTGCTGGCGACACATTGCGCCGTCACAAGCTCTGTGCCATTGCTTGCCAGCCGTGCGTTCAGCGCAATCGTGTACCGTTTCCCGTAGAAACTCTGCGCGCCCTGCACGGAAGACAATTTTTGTACCTGCATCGGGCGGTCTTTCAGCAGGTATGAATCGACGAACGCCCGAATGCAGGCGTCGGTTGCTCTTGTCGACCCGTTTGCGTGGGCAGCGAAAGGCGTCGCGACCAGGGCTATGAGACTGAAGACTGCGGCCGGACTGCGAATTTTCATCGGATGTTCCTCGATTCGGACCTTTCTTGATGTATGCATTATTGGGCGGTGGTTGCCGCGACGCCCTGATCCAGATCAGTTGCCGCATCGAAGATATGTGAAACAGCATGAGGCCTGCGATTCGGTGATGCGGGGCGCGCATCGGGGAAACGGCGGTGTCAGCGCGCCGCAACCCTCGGTCGCTCTTGGTCAGCGACGGAGTCGCTCACGATTTGCCGCCAGGCGGGGACGCGAGCGACCACCGCAGGGAGATCTTTCGCGGGCACCGGCTTTGCGAAGAAAAATCCCTGCGCGAAGTCGCAGCCGAGTTGGCGCAAGGTGCGGACCTGTTCGATCGTTTCGACGCCTTCCGCGACCGTGACCTTGCCGAGCACGTGCGCGATGGA